>DKOG01000199.1 GCA_002469915.1 Bacteroidetes bacterium UBA7368 | reverse complement strand
CCCCAGATGCCCCATAGCCATCCCCAGAAGATGAGGCAGACCAAAATGAGCAGCGGGCTGATATTTAAGCTGTAGCCGAGGATACGTGGCTCCACCACATTCCCCATGGTCATCTGAGTCCCGCCTAGTCCTAAAATGACGAAAAGAGGGACGAACAGCGATTCAAATTGGAGAAGAGATAGGGCAAACGGAAATAGTACGGAGATCGTACTTCCAATATTCGGAATGAAGTTCAGTACAAATGCGATAAATCCGAAAACCAAAGGGAAATCCACCCCTAATACGAGTAACACAGCCCACGTTAGAAAGCCGGTTCCTAAGCTAATGAGTGTTTTTGTAACCAGATATTGGCGCACATGTGAATCAACAACTTTCAATACAGACGAAATGCGTTCTGAATAATGAGGTGAAAAGGCAACGCTAACCTTTTTTGCCATCTCACCACTACTCGCCAACATGAAGAGCATAAACAACAAAACGAGAAACGTAGTGGTCACAAAACTGATAAAGGACCCTAGCCCTGTGGTCAGAACAGAAGCGATGGAAGAGAGCTGAATAGCGTCGCTCCATTTAAAGTCTGCCGGCTGCATATTAAAACGTTCGGCCCAGTAGATCAGTGTTGATTCAACTCCGTCTGCAATAACGGCTACTTTTGTTTGATACTTAGGTATTTCGTTCACAAACGCCTCCGTGCTGGCAAACAGAACCCAACCCAGCAAGAACAGAACCAGTGAGAACAACAACAGTACACCAAACAACGAGGCGAACATAGGGATGCCCTTTTCGCGCAATCCAAGGATCAGAGGTTTAAAGATAATCGAGAGCAAAACGGCTATAACAAACGGCATAAGCACCGTTTTGAGCTGAAGTAACATGACTCCCAGCACAAAAACGGCTATTATACCGAGAAATACATTCAGCAGATTGTTATTTTGGTCGTCTCTCATTAGGACCAGTCGATGAATATCAAATCCATTACGGTAGCTTTTCTTACCCTCCTTCTATTGGGAAGTGCCCATCCGGATCCTTACCCGGATGATTATTTTCGATCTCCTCTCGGAATTGATCTTTACTTAGCTGGCAGTTTCGCAGAAATGCGCAACAATCATTTTCATGCTGGACTCGACATAAAAACTCAGGGACAGTCTGGATACCGAGTCTATGGTGCGGCAGACGGCTGGGTATCGCGTATAGCGGTCTCTCCTTCCGGCTATGGAAACGCACTCTATGTCTCCCACCCAAATGGGTACATGACGGTTTATGCTCATTTGAAGGAATTCAGAGACGATATCAAAGAGTACGTCAAAGATCATCAATACAAACAGCAAGAGTTTGCAGTAAATATTTTTCCGAACCGAGACCAATTCAAGGTCTCTAAAGGTGAAGTTGTCGCACTTTCCGGCAATTCTGGAAGTTCGGGTGGTCCTCATCTGCATTTCGAAATCCGGGACGAACGAACGGGGAAACCGGTAAATCCGGCTTTGTGGGGGTTCAATATTACAGATAGCACGCCACCTCGGATCTATCGCTTAAAAGCCTATGCGATTGGAGAGCAGTCCTTCTTACGTATCCGAGACAGCAAGACAGGAGGATGGCGACGGGTCGATGCCGGAGAAAGTGTCTTTATCGACGTGACACGAGTAAATGGAATCCATCAATTCTCAAGAGTAAGTCGCATTGAAGCCTCCGGTCAGATTGCCTTTGGAGTGCAGACCCATGACTACCACAACGGGTCTAGTAACCGGCTCGGTGCCTTTGAAATTCGACTAGCAGAGGATGATCGAACCATCTATCAATCCAGAATGGAAACTATCGGGTTCAATGAGTCTCGCTATATCAATGCCCACGTGGACTTTGCTGAACGTAGAAGTTCTGGCCGTTGGATTCAGCGAAGCTTTGTTCTTCCTGGCAATAAGCTGTCCATATATGACTCAAAAGAACAGGGAATCCTGACGATTCAGGATGGAGAAACACGTGAGCTAGGCTATCAGGTGACCGATTCATTTCAGAACCTAACCAACCTTTCCTTTACCGTTCATGGTATCTCCCCAGCACAACCGGTTGCAGTGGCGAAGGCCAAGGAAGAAGGAGCGTTTAGCATGCTTCATGATCAGACCTTCGCATGGCGTGCCCTCGATTTTGCCGTCAACATTCCAGAAGGCTCCCTGTATGCAAATGACGAGTTTCTGTACGAAACGGAACCACGCGTTGACTCTACACTCTTCTCAGGAACTCATATTGTACATAAGCCAGACGTGCCCCTTCATACGTCTATGACGATGGAGATCGTACCCAGAGATCTTCCAGTAGCCTTACGCGAAAAGGCTATGATTGTGAGTGTAAGTCCCAAAGGGAATATTAGTTGGGCGGGCGGATCGTGGGACCGCGGTGTGGTTCGAACGAAATTGAGATCTTTTGGGCGTTATGCGGTGGGGATAGACGAGACCCCACCCACGATCCGCCCGCTAAATATTTCCTCAGGCAAACGGATGACGGCATCTAGCCAGATTCGGTTTAAAATCCGCGATAACCTGAGCGGTATCAAATCCTATACCGGTCGCGTAAATGGAAAATGGATTTTGTTCGCGTACGACTCGAAAAATTCCTTACTCACCCACACATTTGATGATCAGGTGGGTTCAGGAAAACACATTCTGGAAATGACCGTTACGGACAACAAGGATAACACGACTGTCCTTTCCCTACCCTTCACACGCTAAGACGACCTGTCGCAAGGCCTCCTGTGTCGGTTCAATCTCCTGCACCCGAGTGGCACCTGATCTCAGGCTAGAAAGGCGTTCCGGTTCTTCCGCGGTTGTGCCTAATACCTTCTGAATCGTTTCGGGAAATTTGGCTGGATGGGCCGTGGACAGAACGACCGTAGGGTCCTTGTCGCGGCCTCCCATTTCCTTTCTAAATCGTAGAATAGCTTCGATGCCAACGGCAGTATGAGGATCAGCTATGTATCCAGTACGGTCGGAAACGGCACTCATCCTGAGCATTGTCTCTTGGTCAGAAACCGCCGTGCCCCAAATGTTTTCGGAAATTTCCGAGTAAGATAACATTCCTTGTAAGCGCTCAAAATTAGATGGTGCACCTACGTCCATGGCGTTTGAAACCGTAGAGACCGAGGGCTTAAACGCTGATGTAGGATCTTGAAGGTAGTTTGGGAAGAAGTCGTTGGCATTATGAGCAGCCAAAAACTGCCGAACAGGTAGTCCCGATAGATGGGCAAAAACACCCGCTGTCAGATTCCCTAGGTTTCCAGACGGAACGCTGAATGTAACCTCGTCTGAATCAAGAAATTTGGTTGCCCAAACGTAATACAACATCTGGGGAAGGAGTCGCCCAATGTTAATCGAATTGGCCGTAGTGAGGTGTGAACCGCTCAACGCCGGATCGGCGAATGCACCTTTTACCATGCGCTGACAATCATCAAACGTTCCTCTAACACGAAGAGGAAAAACATTCTCTCTGCGTGCGATAAGCTGCATTTCTTGGACGGGACTTACCCCTCCTTCTGGAAACAAAAGAACTACATTAACGCCTTCAACCTCGGCAAACCCATCAGCTACAGCGCTTCCTGTATCCCCAGAGGTTGCAACAAGAATGGTCGCCCTCCCTCCGCTCTGCTGAATTTTTCTTCCAAGCAGGTAGGCCATTGTCCGCGCTCCAAAGTCCTTAAAGGAGAGCGTTGGTCCATGAAATAGCTCTAAAACGTAGATATTCTGATAGGCATCCTTACCTGCTAAGTCTACGATAGGGACATCAAAAGAGAGGGCTTCAGAAACGATCCCCTCGATATCTGATGCTGGAATTGAATCACCTAACCACTGTTTCAAAAAGTCGAGAGAGCAAGCGCTGAAGCTATCTCGAGATAGTGAGTCCCAATCAATTTTTGGCCATGCCGACGGGATAAATAAGCCTCCATCATCCGCTAAACCTTTCTCCAAGGCATCCAAAAATGGAATCCTTTGATGGTCAGTGCGTGTACTTCTAAGTTCGATTGCTGCCATTGACTAGACGATGTACGCTCCTTTTAGATTAATTTCTACTACCTGAACAGTTCCAGAAATTCCATCCCTTTCACACGTCTCTTTCATTCCTGCGCAGACCGTTTGAGCTACTGACTCATTATCACAGATGGCAAACATGGACGGCCCCGAACCAGACAACGCGCACCCCATAGCTCCATTCAGTAATGCTCTGTTCTTAATATTCTGATAGGGCTCCAACAAGGTAGCCCGCCTAGGCTCCACAATGCGATCAGACATGATCAATCTACCGATTTGCTCAATATCACCTTGGTTGAAGGCATTGATTAGCAATCCGAGGCGAGAGGCCCATGCAGTCGTGTCGGTCATTGAAACAAACTCAGGTAAAACGCCTCGAGCCTGCATCGTAAACACCTGAATATCAGGAAATATTACCGCAATATGCAGTCTATTTCCCACCACCACATGCGCATGGTGCATCGGATCTCCTGATTCAAGCACAACAACTCCCCCAAGCAAACAGGGTAACACATTGTCTCCATGATTTACTCCAGACGCTGCCGATTCGCCTATCAAACTTGGTACAATAAGTTCTTGCGTCGAGAGTCTGCAACCCAGCGCCGCATTCATAGCGACGGCTCCTGCAACAGCGCTCGCGGCCGAACTGCCCAAACCACTTCCAGCTCGTATACCCTTTTTAATCGTAATACGGGCACCGCCAGTATATCCTAGCACCTTACCCACCTCCATTGCAGCCAGGGATGCTGTGTTCTCATTGGGTTCTACCGTGCCACTCCAAACGCCATCCACATCGTACTCAACACTATAAGGAGGAGCAGGTGTCAACAAAATGCGAACTTCGTCTTCCCAACCCGTTAAGGCCGCACCGAGGGAATCAAATCCAGGGCCGAGGTTAGATAAGGTAGCGGGGGCTCTTGCGGTAATTTCAGCGTTCATCATAACCTCAGTCAATGCCACGTTCCCCAGCGAGAAAGGACTCCGCGTTTCGAACCATATCCAAGCTACCAATGTAGAGCGGGATGCGCTGGTGAAGCTTCTCAGGAATTACTTCCATAATCCGGCCGGTACCGGTGGAAGCCGCTCCACCGGCCTGTTCGGCAATGAAAGCCAACGGATTGGCCTCATACATTAAGCGTAATTTTCCTGATTTATTTTTGTGCGTAGCGGGATAGATGTAGAGGCCGCCCATTAACAGGTTTCTATGGAAATCAGCTACAAAAGAACCAAAGTATCGGGTACTCAGTGGCCGCCCATCTTCCGGCCGTTCTTGCTGCATCCATTTGATATACTTTTTCAGTCCCAGCTCGAAGCTCTGATAATTGCCCTCATTAACCGAATACATCCCTCCATATCGTGGCGTGGTAATGTCAGGATGGGTTAGCAAGAACTCGCCAATCGAAGGATCTAATGTAAATCCGTTCACCCCCTGACCCGTGGTGTAGACTAACACGGTTGAACTACCATAGACGACATAGCCGGCCCCTATTTGCTCTACACCCGGCTGTAATGCGGCATCGAGGGTTGCTTCTTCCATGTGGTCGGGAAGATGGTAGATACTAAATATCGTTCCGACAGAGACGTTGACTTCAATGTTAGAGGAGCCGTCTAAGGGATCTAGGAGAACGATGTATTTCCCCTTATTGTCTTTTCCTGCCCTAATGGGAATGGCTTCCGAATGCTCTTCGGATCCAATCAGGCAACATTCCCCGCCTCGTTTAAGGGCTCTCACAAACTCCTTGTGAGCCAACAGGTCCATGACTTGCTGGACCTCACCTTGCACGTTAATCTCTCCCGTCTTACCAAAAACATCAACGATACCGGCCCGACGCATGTGCCAGTTTACGAGTTTCGCGGCAACGCTTATATCCCTAAGCAACCTAGAAAATGCTCCGGTCGAATGGTCAAGGGTCCCCTGCTGTTCAATAATGAACTGCTCAAGGGTTTTGAAAGCACCAATTTCTTCTAACTTGTGTTCAGACTGCATGGATTGTAAGTAGGGTGACTCACGTGAAGGGGATGAGGCCGAAAGATATTTGATCCGGATTGGGCTTCCAATAATATTATGACCCTCTCTGTTGAAATATGCAATCCGCGTCAAGTATTCGCTTACAGCCAAATCTCTGAACAGTATTCGACCTGCCTTTGGCCGGACACCTCTTGACTGTATCGTTTAACCCATTTTACGAAGACGGCGTCATACGATTCACTACATCCTTCAATGCCGCGACCAGTCTGTCTACATCTGCCTGCGATGAAGCGGCGGCAAAGGAGATTCTAAGCGCTCCTTTGCTTTGATCTGGCGCAATCCCGACTGCGCGCAACACATGACTCGTTCCAATTGTGCCCGAACTACATGCAGAACCTGCAGAAACAAACACCCCTTCTACGTCGAGTCCCAAGATCAGCATTTCACCGTCCAATCCTTGCCCACGTTCGTCTAGAAAAAGAACGTTCAGTACATGAGGTGATGACATTCCTGGTTCTAGAGCCGTGTTAATGAACACACGTTCACCAAAATGAGTCTTCAGTTCTTCCACCAACTGAATACGCAGCGCACTAAGATGCTCACATGTATTCAGTCTTCGGCGCTCTGCCAATTCAAGAGCTAACGTAAATCCAACTATCCCAGGCACATTTTCAGTACCAGCTCGGCGGTCTTGTTCTTGTCCGCCACCCGAAATAAGGGGTGTCAAAGGCGCTCCTGCTCGTGCAAAAAGAGCCCCAATACCTTTAGGACCGCCCATTTTATGTCCTGACAGCGTCAGGTAGTCCACGTCCGAGGCAAGTTTAGCTAGGTCCAACATGCCTGCAGCCTGAACAGCATCGGTATGGAACAGGATTCCCCGATCTCGAAGAGAAATACTTAATGCAGCGATAGGATTAATAGATCCTAACTCGTTGTTGACTGCCATGAAACTACCTAAGCATCGATGCGGGAGAAATTCTCTGCCGGCTAGTACTGATTCCAGCGCCTCTGGCTCAATACATCCATACACATCGGGCTCCAATAGAACCACATTTTCCCGTTGCAACAACGGCTCTCGAATCGCCTCATGTTCTGTCTGGCTACTCACTATGAAATCTAAGTCCAGCTGCAGAACCGTATTGTTAGATTCGCTCCCACCAGAAGTAAACACGATCTCGGCAGATCCTACGCCGAGCACATCAGCTACCCGCATTCGGCATTTCTCAACAACGTGCCGCGCCTGCCTTCCAGGACCATAGACAGAGGACGGATTTCCAAAACTATCCGTTAAGAACGGAAGCATCGCGTCCAGTACTTCAGGAAGTAGTGGTGTGGTTGCTGCGTGATCGAGATAGGTCGTTTCGCGGGACATGATCTGTAGGATTTCGCCTCGAAAGATTTCTTTGGGGGTTCAACCAACGCAAGAGCGCGTCCACTGATCCTTGATTACCTTTGGGGTGCAACTACAAAAGACCATTCAACAAGAGTCTTCATGGATAAGCTAATTGTGCGGGGCGGAAGTCCTCTAATAGGCGAGTTAACCGTAAGTGGATCGAAAAACACTGCGTTACCCCTCATGTCCGCAGCTCTGTTGACGGATGGTCCGGTCACGATACATCACGTTCCCAACTTGCGTGATGTGACTACCTTCAGAAGGGTTATTGAGGTCACAGGTACTACCACTCACCACGATCCCGCTACGAGCACTCTCACGCTCGATGCCACGAACCTCACGAAGTACGAAGCTCCCTACGAGCTCGTGAAGCGTATGCGTGCTTCGTTTTATATGCTCGGCGCCCTATTAGGCCGTGGTGGAAAGGCGAAAGTATCCTTGCCAGGTGGATGTGCTTGGGGCCCCCGCCCAGTAGATCTGCACATCCAGGGAATGAAGGCTCTTGGCGCAGAAATCGATTTGGATCGTGGATACGTAGTTGCACATGCGCCTGGTGGAAGGCTCCAAGGAGGGCGCGTACGATTTGAGCCCTCCTCTGTGGGTGCAACGATTAACGTTTTGTTAGCAGCTGTGCTGGCTAAGGGAGAATCTGTTCTTGAAAATGCCGCAATTGAACCCGATGTGGTTGAGTTTTGCACGATGTTACGAGCCATGGGTGCCCGCATTGAGGGGCTCGGCACGCGTACGCTTCACGTTCAGGGGGTCGATCAGTTAAACCCAGTAACCTATTCTAACTGCCCAGACCGCATTGAACTGGGCACCTTTATGATAGCTGCGGCCATTACTGGCGTCCCGGGATCACCGATTACGATTCGACACGCGCGCATCGATCATCTAGGCGACGCATTTTTGGAGGCTTTCGCCCGGACGGGAGCTGAACTGGAAATCGGCGAAAACCTAATCAAGGTTACCGCTCCCAACGAGTTACGACCTGTTAGCGTCAAAACGGATATCTACCCTGGTTTCCCTACTGATCTCCAGGCTCAGTGGACTGTTTTGCTAGCCAAAGCTGCCGGAAACTCCAAAGTCAGGGAAACCATCTATCCAGATCGTTTTAAGCACGTTCCTGAGCTACACCGCATGGGTGTTAATGCTATTGTTGTTGGGGATGAGGTGGTCATTGAAGGTGGAAAACCCATTCAGGGTACCAATGTCATGAGCACCGATCTTCGAGCCAGTGTTTCATTGGTTTTAGCGGGCATGATTGCGGAAGGCGAAACCCATGTTCAACGCGTCTATCATTTAGACCGCGGCTACGAAAAGATCGAAGAAAAGCTATCTGCTGCTGGAATAGATATTGAGCGGGTTAGTTACGACGAATGGGCTGACCCCGCATAAACCTGATCAGAATCGGGCAGCAAATTGAATTCGCCCAGTGTGGATGGTATTTCCCGTGGAGGGAGTTCTACCATCGTACGATGCCGTAGCTGTGAGTACTTCGGTCAACTTCGCGTTCAAGGACAGTTGCCACAACCACGAATCTCCCGGTCCGCGCCCTTCGGTTAACTGATACGCCTGCAGTCCTCTGACCTCGCCATTTATTTCAATGCTGGATCGTTCCAGGCTGCCTCTCATCGTAACCCCGTTGGTCGGGCCGTATCTAACGGAAATGGGTATTCTCAGCGATTGAACATCCACATTTTGGTTTCTCTCCCTTCGAGTTGCAACCTGCGGATAAATCGATAATTGCCAAGAGGTTGATGGACGGAATACGATTTCAGGAGCCGATAACCAACTCTCTATCTGGTACGTTCGAGACGCAAAGGAAGCATCTGAATCGTCGGTTTCATGCGCAGCATGCACACTTGTTTGCCAGCGCCTAGACGGTCGATATCGTATGGTTAAATGCTGGGTTTGGGATAGCAACTCATTGGTACCCGATGCCAGATCTGAAAAACTTTTAATCAGCGAAAGTCCAACATCCATGTCAAAACGCTCGTTTGAAGGCAAAAGCTGAACATCCTGCATCAACCTCAATCGACCATTAAGCGTTTGTCCCGCGGTTTGAAAGGTGGAGGCGTTGAGTAGGTATAGATTGCGCCGTTCCGGGTCACGACTCTTTTCTGATACTTCAGCGACGGATCTAAATCCTATCCGTGACAATCGCCCTCCACTTCCCCCACCCTGACGTACAAATCGGACAGACCCGGTTAAGGATGTGACCGCTTCCAGCGTATCTGAAGGGAAGAATGTGCGCGCATATTCACCTTCTCCTGGAATCGTTTCTGGAATAAACTCATCAAGTTGAATGACCCCATCACCATTCACATCCTCCCAAACATAATGTCCTTGTTCCGGACCCGTACGGATATAGAGCTCTTGCATTCGAGCCGATCGCTCTGATTGGACTTGATAGACCCAACTGAGGCGGTTGCGCGAGGAATACGACCACTCACCGTTTAACCCGATGATGAGCGCATCCCTAGTCTGATTCACATTTGATGATAGCGGACTTTCTGATGCATCTGAGACTCGACGCACACCAAAATCTACCGTTGAACTGAACCCCTTAGCCGAAGCAACCTTCCATTTGGACTGGAACGTTTGAATGTGATCTCTCTTCGAGCCAGATAGCAGCGGTTCCTCAAATCGACTTTCCCAAAAAAGACTACCCGAATGGATCCCTTGTTCAGTGGACAACCCCGTGCGTATCTCATCGAACGTATTCGGCTTGAGGGTTTGACTCGTCTGATACCGCTTCCCATCAAGATGTTCTCCTTCCCATTCGACGAACGGGCGGGCTCTCCATTCCCGGGGCTGGACACGCAGTACATGCCGTCTCCACGTGGTCCCACTCTCCAACCGCTCGTCGTCCGTGGACACTCTACGCCATTCAAAAGCGACTTCCGGCAACGAAGATTCGTTCAATCTAACGTCTAACCGCTGTCTATGAGCGCTAAAAACGGATCCGGTTTGCAATCTGTCTAATCCAAATGAGAGCGTTGTAGAATCATTCCGAGCAACATCTAGAGAAATCTCAGTATCAGACTGCTTTTCCCCATAACCTATCGCGCCCGATGGATTGACCGTTTCTCCAAGATTCCATTCTCGTTCAAACTCAATATCTCGAACGCGGTCGAACGTGGTAAAGTCTGAGCTCATTGAGCGGTGGGTACCCGACGCAGTCGCTTTCCAAGACCCCAAATTAAGCCTATCCGTCTCAATGTGAGCATATACCCCGTTTCCTTCGTCATTCTGTTTGTCGAGTCGAGACATCCGGTTTTGATCATACCTTGTGCCCGCCCATTCCAAGCTCAAGCTTAATCCAGGAAGCGCCGAAGAGGCTAACCGAAGATCGATCATATCTCGACTACTGGGCGCCACTAGTGGCCTAACCGCATCATAATCACCGTTTCCAGGTCCGACCCATCGGAATACGATTCCATTAGAAAGCACCGATCCAGACTCGTTTCCTGACCGGATGTATGCGCCCAAACCTGCCCCGACACGCGAAAAAGTCACGCGATACACTATTTCACTCGCTGTTGGAGTTTGCTCAATGGCCCGGTAATAGGACCCTCCTGTGGCCTCAGATACTTTCAGGTATTGGGTGAATAACGCCTCTGGGTCGAAGGGTACTGGAATAGCAGCGCTCCGAAATATGGTGGCATCTCCAGATTCAGAAACCAACAAAGAATCCTCGGCACTAAAACCGATTTCACGCGCAAAACTATCACCATCAAATTCAGTCACGGCTGTAATTCCAAGCGTAAACAAAGCAGATCCCTGTCGCCGGCCAACATCCATGTTCACCTCTGATGCAAGAAAGCGCCTGGTAAACTGATTCGTAGTGTATTGAAATTCTACTTTTACTCGACGATCTGCACCCATCATCCGAGAGGGCATGAACGTGATTTCGGCAGTGGTGTAGTCAATGATGTAGTCATCCGTCAAACCCCGATCTAACAATTCTCCATCCACATAGACCCTTTCGGTGCCAGGTAGTACGAGAATAAATCGCTCCTTCCCGTTGCCCTCCAACCGATAAGGACCCTGAACCCCATCCTCTATTTCAAGCTCTTGGGAGCTGTACTTACCCTTCGATGTAGAGGCAATGGATTTAAACCCCAGACCAGATACCACTCCATTTACTGGAAGCACATCGTGCGCAAACAACTCAACGCCTTGGACTCTTCGGGTGACTCGTGAGAACTGTCCCGAAGTCAGCGATGCATCTAAGTCGCCCAGTGAAAGGCGGCCTTTCGGGGCTTCAAACTCAAGGAATACACGGTCAAATTGGTCTAGCCGTTGCGTAGTCCCCTCGGGCATCAAGGGGGTGTCTTCATCGGTTAGGGAGGCGCGAATATGAACGCTCTCTGTAATCGGGCCCTCGACTTCTAGACGTAATCCGGATTCGATAGAAGCGTCTCTGCCTGTCCCGGTCATGACGCCACGACTTATGGATCCTTTGCTAACGAGGGCGGATTGAGTAAAACCAGCGGAAGATGACGAAACAGGTGTCCTCGCGACTAGCGAATCACGACGCCCCCACAGGACATATTCCTGATCCATTTCTAGTGGCACGAAGCGATAATCCACCACAAATACAAAGGCAGAGTCGGGACCTACCTCAGTAAAAGCGATCGTACCCAGTGTCGGATCGAGAACAAATTTATCCGCTCCTAATCTGGCGGGGCCTACGAATACAGATAGGCTTTCTTGAGATAGAAACGGTCGGATAAGAAAAGGCCCCGGGCCGGTCACAGAGAGCGTATCGGTGGAGGTCGGTAAAAGAAGGGAATCAATGCCCTCTTGAGCGGCTACAGGTGACGACCATACCAGCAGTCCGAGCAGGAGAACTCGGATAATACACTGCTCAAATCGATACACTCTTTTCATGGGCAGATCATACGCAAACCAGACACAATCGGTCCATCCCTTCTTTGAGGTATTGAATTGGGTTTGATCTTATGTAGGTGATTTCCTGAAAGTTCTTCAGTTATCGCTATGGTTTGGTGCTACACTTTAAGCTTCCTACCTTTGAGCGAATTTTGAACCAAATTCCAACATCATGTCAGCACTCGGAACAGAGCAAAATCCTTGGCGAATCGCCGTAATTGGCGCAGGCCCTGCCGGCTTTTACGCAGCAGAACATTTCTTCAAGCAAACAGACATGGTGGTCCATGTAGATGTCTATGATAAACTTCCGACCCCGCATGGTTTAGTCCGATCTGGCGTTGCACCCGATCACGAAAAGATTAAAAATGTTACTCGCATTTTCGATCGAACGGCATCCAATCCCCGGTTCAGATTTTTTGGTAATGTGGAATTCGGAAAGCACGTGATGCTCGATGATCTGAAACAGTACTATCATCAGGTTTACTTTTCTACCGGTGCGCTTGTAGATCGCAAATTGGGCATCCCTGGCGAGGAGCTAAATAGAAGCCACTCAGCTACAGAGTTTGTTGCCTGGTACAATGGACACCCCGAGTTTAGAGATCTGAGTTTCGATCTGTCGCAAGAGTCTGTTGCTGTTGTTGGTGTTGGAAATGTGGCCGTAGATGTAGCGCGGATTCTGTGCAAGACGGTAGATGAACTCAAGACTACGGATATTGCCGACTATGCGCTGGAAGCACTTGCCCAAAGCAAAGTCAACGAAGTCATTCTTATGGGCCGGCGCGGGCCCGCCCAAGCCGCTTTCACGTTGAAGGAAATTAAGGAGATGGGTGAACTTGAAGTGACCTCCTCCGTGGCATTGGCAGAGGAAATGGAATTAGACGAGCATAGCGCTGCTCTACTGGAAGCCAATCCTGATCGTATGACGTCGAAAAAACTGGACGTCATGAATGGGTTTATCGGAGGCTCAAATGCTGATGCCAAGCGGACTTGCCAGGTGCGATTCTTAGTCTCTCCAACGGCCCTGCATCCAGCGAAAGATGGTGGAGTGGGATCCATGAGTGTAGTCAGAAACCGCCTCGAACCCTCCGGAAGTGGTCGTCTTTCCGCTCGGTCCACAGACGAGACCTTTGAATGGCCCGTAGGTCTTGTATTTCGCTCCGTCGGATACCGCGGAGAGGCACTTCCTGATATACCGTTTCGAGAGGATTGGGGAGTAATCAG
>DKOG01000063.1:306-23658 GCA_002469915.1 Bacteroidetes bacterium UBA7368 | reverse complement strand
TGAAGAGGATATTGAGGAGTAAACGCTTAGCGTTTAGCGGACTGATAGATGACGCTGGGTACGAAAATCAAGATTTGTACCAATACAATCAAAGCGCCTGATGGTAGGTCTAGCATCCAGGAGCCCATTAGACCAACGAGGGTAGCCAGAATGGATACCCCGACCGAAACCAGTGTCATACCTCTAAAAGAGGTTGATATGAGTCTAGCGGTTGCGGCAGGAACGACAATCCAAGCGGCGACCAAAAGTACACCAACTACTTTGATGGCGACTACAATGGTGAGGGCAATAAGACTGGTCAAAATCATATCATGCCGGCCGGTATGGATACCTTCCAGTTTAGCCGCTTCTGGATCGAATGTAGCATAAGCCCATGGCCCCCAGAGGGATAGGGATGAGGCAATTGCTATCGCGCTCAAGGTGATCGTAGCCGCAATATCGAGTGTGTCGATGGCTAGGATGGATCCGAATAAATACGAAAACGCATCCACTGATCGACCCGATTTCAGGGAAAGTAGGAGGATGCCAAGCGCTACCGATACCGAGAAAAAGATGCCGATGACGGTATCGCTCGATAGGAGTGTCTGTCTTCGTATCCAAGAAATGCCGATTGCTACCAGTACCGTAAAAGGAAGAGCTACCCACAAGGGTTGAACTCCTAGAAATAATCCTAGTGCGATTCCGCCGAATGCTGCATGCCCGAGGCCAGCACCCAGAAAAGACATTTTGCGCTGGACGACAAAGACGCCATAGTACCCAGAAAGAGCGCTAAGCAGCGTTCCAACCACTAAGGCTCGGACCATGAACGGATGCGTGAAAAAATCAACCATGGTGAGTGGAGCCCCCCATGACATCATGTGCGTGACCAACGTGTCCGAAAGCACGTCTAATAGTTTCGTCGGTCATGGCTTCAGCGGCCGAGCCAAAGCTGATAGGGACCTGCTTCATCAGCATAACGTGTGTCGCGTGATGCAAAGCAATTTCCCAGTCATGAGTTACCATCACAACCGTGGCGGACACGTCCTTTCGGTACTTCTCTACGATCTCCAACATGTCTGATGCTCCGGTCATATCAACACCGGCAGAGGGCTCATCTAAAACAAGCAGTTTGGGAGTCGAAATAATGGCCCGAGCAAGATAGGCGCGTTGAAGTTCACCGCCAGAAAGATGGCGGATCTGTTCGTCAGCTTTCGATAGCATTCCAACTCTTTCCAATGCCTTATCCACCACATCGCGGCACTGCTGGTCCATCGTCCAGGGCCATTGTTTCTTGAGGGCAGTTGCCACCAGCTCTCTGGTTTGCGCGGGAAACGTGCGATCTAGTGTCTTAATCTGTGGCACATAGCCTACGGGCGTCGCTGAGTCTTGGAAGCTGATCGTTCCTTCGTAGGGCTGAAGACCCACGAGAGCACGTACGAGAGTGGATTTACCACCGCCGTTGGGTCCTAATAGAGCAAGGAAGTCTCCTCGATCTAGAGTGAAGGACACATCAGACACGATTGCGCGATGTGATAGAACAACACGTAGGTCTTTGACGGTGATCATTGGGAAGATTCCAGAACGGCTTGTGCGAGTGCGACAAGATACGATTCATACGATGAGGCATCGGTACCAACAGCATCAATCTGTCGCATAGTTAATTGCATATCGTCTGCCCACGTTTGGTATGGACCTTTGGAGTAGGCCTGCTGAACCAACAACGAAGAACACGCGGAGTGAGAAACAGCGTCCGCAAGGTGAGCAAAAGATCGAGGCGAAGGGCTCAATCCGGGTTCGTGTGTTATGGGTCCCAGGTGCTCTATTTGAAAACGCTCAAGGAAATGATCCATGAAGGGTTGAGCGCTAACTACACACCGTTTTCGAGACGTTTGCAGCTGAAGCTCGATTTGCTGGGAAACGGAGTCGATGCGACCAGAGAAAGCTGTCGCCCGGCGTCTAATAGCGGGGCATTCACTGGGAAATTGCTCACAAAGGGTATTTGAAAGGGAGGGAAGAGCATTCAGAACTCGATACGGATCACTCCAAAAATGAGCATCAGGATGTTCATCCTCTTCCTCCTCATGGCCATCTTCATTAAAGACGAAGGATACACCCGCCGTTGAAAAATCACGCGCCCACCCGTCTACATCAGGATGGGCAAGTACCATAAGTTGAGCCGTACTCAAAATTTGGACATCAGACGGAGTCGGCTGGTAGGAGTGAGGTGTCTCGCCACCATCCAGTAATACAGAGACCCGGTCAACTCCTAAAAGAGGCGACACAATATGACCGATTACGGGAAGCGTGACGATCACATCTTGTACCGGCATCTTAGGAGCGCGATCACATGCAGTTGTAGTGAGGAGGAGGATTGATATGGATAGGATTCGAATCATGCGTGGGCGTCCAGACTCGACGCAATTCTTTGCGCGGTCTCATTGAATGGACGAAAATGACAGCCTAACTCTTCGAGCGCCTTATTATTTCTATAGCACGAAACAGAGGTAGAAAGACGGGCGGTCTCTCTCGTTAAAAGAGGGTTTTTTCGGGTAATGGTGCCAATGACCTCGAGAGCTGTCGCAACAATCATTAATACCCTTCGAGAAACCTGACGCCGAGGAGGTTCTACGCCCAATGCATCAGCTAACGTCTGAAGAATCGTGGCCCAAGACAAGTTGTGTCCCGAGAGTACATAGCGCTCTCCAACCCTTCCTTTTTCAAGAGCTAATACAGCTCCGGCCGCTACGTCTTCAACATCTACAACATTGGTGCCTCCTGAAGGCAATACCGGCAGTTTCCCGTCTTGCACTTGTTCCGCAATCTGCATCGTGTTTTCGCCCTTTCGCCCCGGACCCATGATGAGTGAAGGGTTAACAATTACGGCGTCTAAACCTTCTGCAACTCCACGATATACTTCCAATTCTGCTTGATGCTTTGTAATGGCATATGCCGTGTTTAGGGAAGACTCAGTCCATTCCGAGGACTCGTCTAAACAATCCGTAGTGGATTCGCTTCGACCGAGTGCGGCAATACTAGATATGTGAACCACTCGATCCACGTTACAGTCCATGGCAACATTCACCACGTTCGCAGTCCCTTGTACATTGATCAGGTTAAGCTTTGCCTCGGCACTTTTACCTTCAAATCCAACGTAGGCTGCGCAATGAAATACCGCTTGTATGCCCTGCATACCTTCTGCTAAAGCCTCTACATCGAGGATATTTCCTTCAATCCAATCCAATTGGTCTTCAATTCCAGAAAGTAGATCCAAGTTAGAGGTTGGGCGACGCAAGGCACGTACTGAGTGCCCAGCAGCCACCATCATACGAGTTATCGCAGATCCTAGAAATCCAGTTGCTCCTGTAATGAAAACGTTCACGCTGGTGGTCACTCAAATTCTATTAGAACCTGTCCCTTCAGGACGGCTTCACCGGCGTTTACGGATACACTGGCTACGATACCTTCTGATTCAGCCTTGATCTCATTTTCCATTTTCATGGCCTCCAGAACAAGTAATGGCGATCCTTTTTCAACGAGATCACCCGCCTTAACGGCTATACTCAGTACAAGTCCCGGCATGGGGGAGCTTAGCGCTTGGGAGGCCGCGTCAGATCCTGAATCCTGTCCCCATTCTGAGAGTAGTTGGTCCCGATGATCAGAAACAAGGACACGTTCAGAGCGGTGTCCACTGGTAATTTTCAGATGCTTTCGATCTTGGGCTTGAATCGTCAAGCCAATCGCTTTGCCCTCGAGATGCAACACGTATTGAGACGCCCTGATATGCTCTAGGCGTCCGCCATCGGTTAGAACTGCCTTTGGATCCACTCCAATTTTGGAGCCGTCTTGCAGAGACACCAGATAGGGGTGTGTTATCGAGTCGTGATTTTTAGCCAATTCAGGATCGAGTTTCGAGCTTTGAAAGCGACACTCTTATGATACGGATTGAACGGGGTGAAGTACCATCGTTGAGAGATTGAAATAGCGGCTTCCTGTTTGATTCGTGTTAAATTATTCTCCCCGAGAGAACACCTTTTGTCGGTGGGCATTTACGACCCTCACCCAGCCCGTATTTGGATTTATGAGTGATATTAAAAAGATAGGCGTTTTCACTTCAGGGGGAGACGCGCCTGGCATGAATGCGTGTCTACGAGCTGTAGTTCGAAAAGCCATCAGCAGCAATTTGGAGGTAGTCGGGATTCTCCGTGGTTACCAAGGAATGATTGAGGCAGATTTTATCGAATTGGATTCAGAATCCGTATCCAACATCATCCAAAAGGGCGGGACTGTCCTAAAAAGTGCCCGATCAAACGAATTCCGAACACCGGAGGGCAGGGAAAAAGCGGCGAAAAACCTCCGCGATCAGGGTATTGAGGGTTTGATTGCCATCGGTGGTGATGGGACGTTGGCGGGGGCAGCCGTCTTTTATAACGAACATAAAATTCCTGTCGTCGGATGTCCCGGAACGATTGACAACGATTTATTCGGCACAGACGAGACGATTGGTTTTGATACCGCTCTTAACACGGCTATTGAAAATATCGATAAAATCCGTGACACGGCAGACGCCCATGATCGGTTGTTTTTGGTAGAAGTCATGGGTAGAGATGCGGGTTTTATTGCCCTGCACAGCGGGATCGGTGGCGGGGCCGAAGTAGTAATGATTCCAGAAACGCTGACAGATCTGGAAGATGCCAAAACGTCCATTCATGCTTTAATGTCTCGACAGCATCGATCTTCAATCATTGTAATAGCAGAGGGAGATGAAATTGGGGGAGCGACGGATATTGCTAAGATGATGCGTGAGGATGTTCGCTTTGACGATATTGACCTTCGTGTATGTATTCTTGGACATACTCAGCGGGGAGGATCGCCCTCAGCTAGAGATCGCGTATTAGCGACCCGACTAGGTGTCGCCGCGGTGGAAGCATTGATTGGAGGACATGCCAACGTGATGGTTGGCATAATCAATAATGTGGTGAAATTGACGCCCTCCAAGAATGTTTGGAGCCGGAAGAAAAGTATTAACTATGAACTATGGGGACTAACCCAGCTCCTCAGCTAAATCGACCTACCGTTTCATTGGCAACTCCAAGATCCAAAAATATTCCGCCCGTTGGCATCGTCGAAGGAAAAAAGCCGCACATCGAAAGGATGTTCGATGCTATCGCTCCTCGGTATGACCTTTTAAATCGAGTTCTGAGTGCTGGAATTGATCAGAAATGGCGAAAACGGGTTGTTAACCTGATTCGTGAGATTAAACCTGAACATGTTTTAGATCTGGCCACTGGGACTGGCGATTTAGCCATAATGGCAGCTAAAATGGGTGTCCCCCATGTCATAGGTGCCGATATTTCTGAAGAAATGCTGGCCTACGGAAGAGTTAAAGTGGATGCCCGCGATTTGAAAGACAGCGTTTCTTTGCAGCGCGGCGATGCTGAAAATCTTCCGTTTTCTGATCATCAATACGATGCCGCCATGGTCGCGTTTGGCGTGCGTAACTTCGAAGACCTTGACAAGGGGTTGCAGGAGATCTTTAGAGTCCTTCGAAGTGGGGGAAGGCTGGTTGTATTGGAGTTTAGCCGGCCCGCAGCATTTCCGATTAAGCAACTCTACGGCTTCTATAATCGATTTATCTTACCAGGAATTGGGAAACTGCTATCCGGAGATTCTGGCGCATACACCTATCTGCCCGAATCTATAGCGGTATTTCCCGAAGGAGCGGCTTTTTTAGATCATCTCAAAAAAGCGGGCTTCCAGCAGGTACGAGACCAACGTCTCACGTTTGGCATTGCCTCGATTTATGTAGGAGAACGTCCTTAGGGCCTACGCCTAATTACGGAATTTAACCAAACAGCATTCATTAACGCCTCCGGTCGTGCGATATTGCACTTCATCCATGAGGCGTCGCATGATATGTACCCCAAAACCGCCCGACTTTTTAGCTTTCGCGTACTTAGCTAGATCTGGTTCTTGGTAATTAACCTGATTGAACTGCCGACCTTTATCTCTAATACGAACGGTCAATCTATCGGGCTGAATGATGACTGCAATGTCGATTGGCTGTTCGGTTTCGCCATGGTATGCGTGTTCAATCACATTTGCACACGCTTCGTCCACTGCCATTTTCAACTGCTCCACTTCAGACTCAGAAAACTCTGCCTTCTCGGCATGACTCGTCACGAATTCTCTCACGTCTTCAAGAAAACGTGTAGAACTCGGAATAGTTAGAGTATGTGTTGTAGCAGCCACTTTGGCTCTTTTTCGTACTTATTAAATGGGATCAGGCGACCACGAATTTGCCAACAGCGTCTTCCTCTAGGTCAACAATATCAAACAACATTGGAAATCCGAGGAGGTCAAACACGTTATAGACCTTAGGCTGAAGGGCTGCGATCTTAATATCTCCACCGCATTCCCGTACTTCTTCGATATAGGCCATGAAGACACCAAGACCCGCACTGGATATATAGAGAAGATTAGCTCCGTTGATTATAATCTGAACCTGATTGTCTGCCTGACATTTTTGAATGGCAGCTTCGAGCTCGGACGCTGTATGGGCGTCAAGTTCTCCTTTCAAGTCCAGAATTTGAACGGTCCCGGAATTCCGGAATCCAACTGAAAAATTACTCATGATAGTAGTACACTCTTTGATTGCAGTCTTCCTTGACACCTTATTCGATGGCATGCACTCGGAAGATACGCTCTCATGTGGATTCTTTTACGGATTGTGTGGACGTAAGTAAAGTATCAATAGGTACTCCATGCCATTTTACGACAACAAGGGTCATATCATCGTCATATTCTGCCGAGCCGATAAAGCCTCGAAGGTCCCTAAGAACGGCCGAATGCAGCCCATCTGCATCTTCATGCCGATATTCCTTCAGGATACTGAGCAGTCGATCGTAACCGTATTCCTCGCCTTCTGCATCGCGGCTCTCAACCACCCCATCGGTGTAAAACACTAAAACATCACCGGGATCTAGCGAGATACTCTCTTGAGTAAGGCTTTGTTGAAATAAACTCCCTCGATCCAACCCGAGTCCCAGACCTCGTGTTCGAATGTAACGAGCTTCTCCATTCAATCGGACGATGGCCGCAGGGCAATGACCAGCCCGTGTTAGCACGATACGTTCCGTTTCCAGATTCAAAATGGCATAGATCGCGGAAATAAATACATTTTTGTCCAGCGTTTGCGCCAGCGCCGTATTGGCATGGGTTAGGAAGGTTGCCGGGCTCTTTGCAATACGGCTCACCGAATGGAAAATGCCCTGCATTTCGGCCATGTAAAATGCCGCTGATGTGCCTTTTCCTGAGACATCGCCAATAATAACGCCTAGCTCTTGTTCGCCAAGTCGGACGAAGTCATAGTAATCGCCTCCTACCTCTTGAGCCGAGACACTGCTTGCCGCCATGGAAAGCCCACTGATTTCCGGTACGTTTTGAGGGAGCAGTTTTTGTTGAACCTCTCTGGCGATGCTCATTTCTCGCTCGAGTCGTTCTCTTTCAACCTGTTGTTCAAAAAGGTGCGCATTATCGATTGCTACAGCGGCTTGGGCAGCAAAAATGCTAATCGTTTCGATATCATCTTGCTCAAATCCGCTAGAAACCTTCTTAGCTGCAAACAGAGCACCCAAAACCTCTTCTCTCGCGATTAATGGAACAGCTAGAAGACTCCCAATTCCGTCTGCAGTTTTGAGATTTAGTCGGTGATCTGCTTGCGCTTTTTGGATGATGAGAGGCAGGTTGTCTCTGGATAAGTCCGATGCGAGCTGCGTTGAATCAAACAAGTCGTTCACCTTAGCAGGGACGATCCCACTGGTGGCAAACACTTTGTATTGTAAGAAGCCTGTGTCGAGATCGGGAAGAGCAAGCCAAGCATAGTCGGCCGAACCGGACTCGACCGGCGCTGCAGCAACGGACTCAAACAAACGTTCGGCTTCAAAGACCTGACCAATGAGATGAGTCAGGGAATGCATAGTGGCGCGTTCGCCTTCTCGTTGCCTAAAATCTCCGGTCGTGGGAAGATGAAACAGGAGAGATAGAAACGAAGTCGTGCCATACAGGATACCAAAAATAGTAGCCTGCTTTACGAAGGCTGCCAATGGCATGAAATAGTGTTCTAGATAACTGTATGCATCGGGAATCAAGAAGCTGCTTCCTGAATTCCCAATTCCGGGTCCTCCAATAAGTAACACGATTAGCACCATGCAGAGGCCAATGGTTGCCAGTTTTTCCTTGAAAGACAAACTAACGATCCAGGACAGCCTGAATGCATTAAGCACCATAAATACTATGGATACCACGATGGCAATGTCTTGAACGAAGTTCTGGGGGTCTCCGGCGGCTCTGAAGACTGACAGAAGAGATGCTGCTACAAACACGAACAACATCGCATACCAATTATGCTGACTAGAGCTCGTTCTCTTTACCAAGACCAACTCCTGAATTCTACTCAGCAAAATGAACACAAAAAGAACTTGAGCCAAGCTTACAATGACCATCTTGAAAATGGCCGTTGTTGTCAAAGGAACGCCTGATCCCGGAGCAAATCCTAGTGGGAGATCAATACCCGGTGTTGAAATCGTTCCAAAATTTGTTGTAATGGCTGCAATCGAAATAAGCGCAAAACCAGAGACCAACACAGACCATATTACGCGGCCAGCCGAGGTAGGTCGTTTTTTAAAATAACGTCTCACTAAGGTCCACAGGGCGATGGACCCAGAAGTCATTATCACGGCATATAACAATAGCATACCCATCTCGGGCGCTTCTCCGCTACTAAACCGAATCAGATGGTATCCGATCGATAGCACCGAACATGTGCCATTCGCTGAAGAAAGCCGTCAGGTTTGGAGGTATTCGCTTTGTCTTCTGGCATGAACACATAGTAGGAGGAAAAAGAATGGTGGCGTTGTACTGAAAAAACTCGGTCTTTGTTACACCTCCTATTCGGCAGGAAGGTAGCGAAAGTTGATGCGAGGGCAAACCTGACTGAGCATTCCGCAATCAGGTGGAACGGTTTCTTTACGAAGAGAGGGGTAACTTCGAGGCACCCGGACCGTACCCAACACAGATGCAAAGAATCATCCATCCTGTCTCACATTTAGATTTCTACTGATGAGAAAAAAGTCATTCGTGCGCTTCCAGATTTTTCTAATCATGGTCTTAGTCGGTCTCGTCATTTGGCGCATGAACGAAGGCCCTGAAAAGGGTGATGGGTTCATTTCGTTGGTTGACATGAAAGTCGGACATTTGTACACAGAGCATTTTGAAGTCAAAGACCTTGTCACGTTGCAGATTGAAGGCGTGGGTGCATTTGGCGCCGATGAGAGAGCATCGACATTGGCTGCTTATCCCTGGTTAGTAAATCGAACGACTAACAGAGTTGTCTGGATGCCGGACATGGATCGATTGATGAGAGATGGGGTAGCAGCCCTGATTCGAGACTCAGTCGCAGTTGGAGTTGGCGAGTATAGCGCGTTTTTTACCACATTAGGGTCAGAAGCTGGATCGCAAAACAACGGATCGTTTCTTGGGCTGAAGCCGCACTGGACGAATGACGCAGAGATTTTTGAACTGAATCTCACGGCCAATATCCCTGATGTAGTGCGGCCGCTGGATCGCTTGGTCACTTCCGAAACTGATACAGAGGGGTCCAGCGCTTTTTGGTCATTTACGCCTTCTTGGCGTGAGGGGGGCTCCAGCCAAATGGTTCGCATAAAGGGCGAGGGCTCTGTTAACGTACGTGTTCAGGGCACTTTTGCTATTTGTAATACAGGATGTGATACCCTGGAATTGTATCGCCTACCGTCGGAGACTCCCGTTTGGTCATCTGATGATGCTGAGGCGAGCGAGGCCGGCGGATCGGATGTTAACGCGATTATAGATGAAGAGTTATCGCTTAAATCTGGTTTGTATCGAATCGAATTTAGCACCGGACGCAAGCAAGACGCCGGTGACTGGAAGAGTAACCCCCCGCATTTGCCGTACCAATGGGGGGCAAGCATGCACCTTGTGGGGGAGGGCACCGCTTTTACTTATGATCCATGGTCGGGAGCCGAGCCACTTGTTGCCATACTTCAAGTCGGAAATGATGAGGAGTTGAGTATGTCTCTTGAGCTCGATCAGTCTCTTGATATATTAGCCTTTTCAATGGGTGAATTATCCTCCGATCAGTCCCGGTATGACTTTGGTTGGATTGAAAACACGGCTACTGGCGATCGGGTTTGGGAATTAGATTTTGATGAAAGCGTTCATGCTGGTGGCGATAAGATGAACCGCGAGTCTCAATCTATCTTGACCTTACCGCCAGGCAACTACACCGTTCGATACCGTTCCGACGGCTCCCATAGCTACGAGGATTGGAACAAGTCTGAACCCATTCATCCTAACAGATGGGGAATAGCCCTTTTTGTTGTTGATCCATCTTCCGTAAGCGATGGTGCCGTCCGAGTAACGGAAATTGAACAGACGTGGCAATCTGATCCAGCTCCAACTGATTTTCCAGTGATAGAAGATGCAACCATATTGGTTCAGAGTATTCGAATGGGAAATGACGCCACATTTGATGAGATTCTTACGCTATCAGAAGCAACGGAAGTCCGAATTCGCGCTCTAGGTGAGATCACGTCTAGTTCGCGGTATGATTTCGGTTGGTTGAAAGAGGCTGAATCAGGGAGAATCGTTTGGGAAATGACCTTTGAGAACACCTCCCACGCTGGCGGAGATGATCGGAATCGCATTTTTTCAGGGACGATGACTTTAGGACCGGGATCGTATATCGCTCATTTTGAAACAGATCTTAGTTATGCGTGGGGCAATTTTGATCAAGACCTCCCGGTGAATAGCGATCAATGGGGAATAAGTATTTCCCGCGTTGAGTAGTCCCGCTTGATCCGCTCGGGCTCAGAGATATAGGTTAATTAGGTTTTCAAACAATTCCTGACGTCCACTTGTTGGATGGGGATGGTCCCCCTCAACAGCGAGACGATGAAGGTCTTCTAGAGACAACTGTCCGTTCTCGAAGGCCTTTCCAGATCCCGAGTCAAAAGAGCTGTATCTAGAGGCGCGCATGTTTTCTAGGGGGGACTCCTTCTGAATTTGATCGGCGACGATGAGGGCCCGCGCAAATAGGTCCATCCCTCCAATGTGAGCATAAAACAGATCCGCGTTGTCGATTGAATTCCGCCGGACTTTGGCATCAAAATTTATTCCACCGCCCTGAAACCCCCCAGCTCTCAGAATCACAAGCATAGCTTCTGTGAGTTCATACAGGTTGGTCGGAAATTGATCGGTATCCCATCCATTCTGGTAGTCTCCACGATTGGCATCAATGCTCCCGAGCATATTTGCTCCCGCTGAAACTTCTAACTCATGTTGAAACGTGTGCCCGGAAAGTGTGGCGTGATTCACTTCAATGTTCAGCTTGAAGTCGTCCTGAAGGCCATACTGATTGAGAAAGCCTACAACCGTTGCCGCATCATAATCATATTGATGTTTCGAGGGTTCGCATGGTTTGGGTTCGATAAAAAAGGAGCCTTGAAACCCCTGGGCCCTTGCATAGTCGCGTGCAGCATGCAGAAATCTAGCCAGATGATCTAATTCTCTTTTCATATCTGTATTCAAAAGCGACATATAGCCTTCCCGGCCGCCCCAAAAGACATAATTTTCTCCATTTAGCTTTATGGTCGCATCTAGTGCATGCTTTACTTGAGCAGCAGCATGAGAGACGACCTTGAAATCCGGATTAGTGGCCGCACCATTCATATAGCGCGTGTTTGAGAATAAGTTGGCCGTTCCCCATAGGACTTTGATGCCCGTCTCGGCCATCTTTGATGAGGCATAGTCGGTGATCATGTCCAGTCGTTGAGCTGATTGGCTCAAGGAATCACCTTCTTCCACGAGGTCGAAGTCGTGAAAGCAGAAATATCCAAGCCCCAGTTTTGACATGAACTCGAATGCCGCATCCATTTTCCCTTTGGCTCGTGAAATCGCATCCGGAGCTTCATTCCACGGGAAGATGCGTGTCCCTTCCCCAAACGGGTCTGCTCCGGCATTACAGAACGAGTGCCAGTATGCACAGGCGAATTTGAGATGGTCTTTGAGCGGTTTACCGGCTACCACGCGATCTGCGTCGTAAAACCGAAACGCCAACGGGTTTCTGGAGTCAGGCCCTTCAAACTGAATAGATTTGATGCCTGGGAAATAGTCGTTGTTTGTGCTCATTACAGGAGATTAGTATGGTTGCGATCAAGTTCATGGATAGCCGTGTCCAGGACTTCTTTCCATCCGGAATACAGGTCAAAGTACTGATTTGTCAAGGCACGATCCGGCGCAACGGTGTCGATTAGTTTGAGTGATTCAAAAGTTTGAGACGCATCATCATAAAATCCGGCGCCGAGTGCGGCTCCGCGCGCGGCGCCGTCTGCGCCGTCAGTATCGAATATGCGCACTTCTGTGTTGGTCACAGTAGCAAAAATCGATCTAAATGTGGGACTCAAAAACATATTTGAATGGCCTGCTCTGATCGATTGAAGAGGTACTCCGTAGGTGCCCAACAGGTCAAATCCCAGATTCAATGAGAAGATGATTCCCTCCATGCCAGCTCGTATTAGATGTCCGGCATGGTGTCTATTAAAATCAAGCTGCTCAATACTGGCTTGGACGTGGCGTCCTTCTAATAGTCGTTCGCTTCCATTGCCGAATGGATATACTTGCAGGCCATCTGCGCCAGCCGAGATCTGCTGGGCGTTTGCGTTCATCTGCTCGTACGAAACAGAACCAGGCGTTTGATTGAATAAGCGTTTCAACCAACTGTACAAGATCCCGGTACCGTTTACACAGATCAAGATGCCATTACGTTTTGATATTGAGCGGTCGTTTACGTGCAAAAACGTATTAATACGCGAACGTTCATCATAGACATCTTGGTCACTGACGGCATACACAACACCAGAGGTACCTGCCGTTGCTGCAACTTGGCCGGGTTCAAGTACATTCAAGGAGAATGCATTATTGGGCTGATCTCCCGCGCGATAGGTAACAGTAACCCCAGGCGAAAGCCCCAACTCAAGAGCTGTCTCACGCGATAGTGTTCCCTGGTGGCCTAGTGTGGGAACGAGATCGGGTACCAGCTTTTTGTCGATTCCAAAGTGATTCAGAACCTGTGTGGAAATCTCTCGGTTTGGAAAGTCCCAGAGAATGGCTTCCGATAAACCGGAAGCTGTCGTGGTCATTTCGCCGGTCAATCTGAACGCGATATAGTCTCCGGGGAGCATGAACTTGTGAATCTGAGCATAGATTTTCGGTTCGTGCGTTTTTACCCAGCTCAATTTTGAGGCTGTAAAATTTCCTGGAGAATTGAGTAGCGAAGCAAGGCATGTGCGTTGACCTATAGCGTTGAACGCCTCACTTCCAATGTCCTCCGCCCGACTGTCACACCAAATAATGGACTTTCGGAGCACGTTTCCGTGTGAGTCCAGCGCAACTAGGCCATGCATCTGATACGAGATTCCAAATCCGGCAATGTCGTCGAGGGGAATCTTGTGATCGCGAATGATCTGAGTATATCCTGCTTTAAAGTGCTCCCACCACATCTCTGGGTCCTGTTCAGCCCAACCCGGATTCGGGGCATCAATTATTTGCTCTTGAGCTGGAAATACGGCCCGCCCAATGGATTTTCCCTTTCGAGCGTCGAATATTGATGTCTTAACGGAAGAACTCCCGACATCAATGCCGACATAATATGTTTTCATAAGAAGCGACTTCTAATTGCTGGCACAGAATAACACGGTGGGGTCCACTTTGGCTACAATTCAGAATATATAGATCCACATTTGTTCGTAGGTTGATCCGAACCCATTAAACAGTGCCCATGTCAACATTCGCAATACGAATACCTTGTCATTCTGCTGATCATCAGATTCTTTCCGCCATGCTGTTTACAGAGGCGGTGGAAGGAATTGAAGAATTAGATGATGGTCTGGTGGTGTTCATCGAGTCTGACAAGTGGGAGGATGAAAAGGCGATTTTAGAGCGTATTTGTGCCCCTTTCCAACGGGGACCGATGACCATTGAGGAAATTCAGGATCAGAATTGGAATGCGGAGTGGGAGAAAACGATTAAGCCTGTTAATGTGGGTGGCTTCTGGATTCGTCCTACATGGAATCACGATCCGACCCCCGAAGGTCACATTGAAATTATTGTCGATCCCAAGATGTCTTTTGGGACGGGTTATCATGAAAGCACCCGTTTGATGCTGGGAGCCCTTAAAAACGTACTCAAGGAAGGAGATCGTGTATTAGATGCGGGTACAGGAACAGGTGTATTGGCGTTTGCGGCCCTCAAGCTAGGAGCTGCTCGTGCAGACGCATTCGACTACGATCCTATTTGTAAAGAAAACTCGCTCGAAAATGCGGCACTGAATGATTTATCAGATCGGTATTCAGTGCAGGTAGGTACAGAAGAGGTGGTTGTGGGTCAAGATTACGACGTGGTAATGGCCAACATAAACAGGGAGGCCCTCAGGTCAATGCTACCCGCATTGAAGGATTTGCTGGCTACTAATGGGAAGATTGGTTTAGCTGGCCTATTGACGAGCGATAGGGACGTGATGCTGGGTGTGATTAGCGATCTGGGAATGTCCGTCGTTTCGGAGTCAAATGAAGGAGAATGGTGGTCCGTCTGGGCTGGGAAGGGGAGCGAGTGAGACTGGCTACAATTGATGTTGGTACAAATACGGCTCTGTTGTTGATCTCGGAGTGGAAGGACAATCGCCTTATCGAGGTCTACAATGGGGTTGGCTTCGTGCGCCTCGGAGAAGGAATGGATGCATCCGGCAGAGTGAGCGATGATGCGCTGGCTAGGCTACAGGCTGTTCTTTTCTCCCATATGGAGGCCATTCGCCGTTTCGATGCCGCTCACATCATCATTACAGGAACCAGTGCATCGAGAGATGCGCAAGATGGCCATCGTATTCACACGCTGGTCAGAAACATGACCGGCACCGAGTTTACCATTCTAAGCGGAGAGGAAGAGGCAAAGGTAACCTATCTAGGAGCCGTGGCAGGAATGCCGGAAAGCACGCTTCGTTCATTCTTGGGCGAAACAATTACGGTTATCGATGTTGGTGGTGGATCGACTGAATTTGTTCAGGGAAAGGGAGAAGATATTCATTTCAAAAAGAGCCTGAATATGGGCTCCGTTAGAATGACAGAGCGATTTTTTTCATCTCAACCAGCGCAAGGCGAAGAGATTGAGTCGGGAAGAGCTCACTTTCAGTCCATGATGAAGGAATCGTTGGCCGGCTCCTTGCCTAGTCGCTACTGTATCGGTGCTTCGGGTACACCTATCATACTGTCTCTACTGCATACTGGGCTGAAAGAACTTTCTGATGCTGAGAGTGCCGTAAGCATGTCCGTTTCAGAACTAGATGCGTGGTCTCGCCGGTTGTTTGGAATGACACGTTCAGAAGTAACTGCGCTGTATCCGTCTAAAATGAAAGGTCGAGCTGACGTCTTGCCGGCCGGGGTATTGATTCTGCTCGAGGCATTGACCTATTTGCGTTCGGAGCGGCTTTTTGTATCGCCATTTGGTGTTCGGCATGGCGTTGCATTGCGATATTTTCTCGAATCTAGTTCTTAGAATCGAATTGCGCGGAACACCCATTCAAGCAAGTCCTTTCACGCTCTACACTCAACTAGCTTACGCTTACTATGATGACCATTGAATCCATTTTGGAGATCTTGAGGGATGTAATCGATCCTGATTCTGGAAAAAATGTAGTCCGAAGGGGATGGATCAGAGACCTCAAAGTAGAAGGGCATACGGTTTCCTTTACTATCCTATTACAGGATCCGACCGTTCCTTTCGCCTCCAAGGTCCGTGGGGTCTGTGAGCAGGCCTTGAAATCGGCTTTTCCTGAAGCGGACTTACGCATTGAACAGGATAGCCCGATGATTGGGCTTGGCAATGGACTTACGATAGATGGCCAAAGTCAGAAGAAAGGGCCTGGTGAGGGTGTTACTAATATCATCGCAGTAGCTTCGGGAAAAGGCGGAGTAGGTAAAAGCACGGTCTCCAGTAATTTAGCCGTTGCCTTGGCCTCCCAAGGGTATGCTGTTGGTTTGGCGGACGTCGATATTTACGGCCCTTCAATTCCAACGATGTTTGGTCTTCAGGAGGCTAAGCCCAGTGTGAACGCAGAAAGACGGATTATTCCCCTTGAAAAATTTGGTGTCAAGTTGTTGTCCATGGGCTTTTTGGTAGATCCAGAAAAAGCCGTTATTTGGCGTGGCCCAATGGTTACGAGTGCAGTTCAACAATTCTTAGGCGATACCGAATGGGGTGAATTAGATTTCTTAATCTTAGATCTGCCTCCTGGAACTGGTGATATTCAGCTTACTATTGTTCAGACCGTCCCCTTGAGTGGTGCAGTTATTGTCTCTACTCCTCAGAGGGTGGCACTGGCCGATGCTAGAAAGGGTGTGGGTATGTTTGATCAGGTAGAAGTACCTGTTTTGGGTGTCGTTGAGAATATGGCCTATTTCACACCGCCAGAATTGCCTGAGAACAAATACTATTTGTTTGGACAGGGCGGTGCGAGAGCACTGGCTGAAGAACTCGATGTGCACTTTTTAGGTGAGGTACCCCTCATTGAGGCGATTCGAACCAATGCGGATGACGGTACACCCATCGTAACTGATCCTTCTGAAGCAGCCTCGGGCATTTTTGACCATATTGCTACCGATCTGGTTAATCAGGTTGAACAGCGAAATGCGTTACGACCTGCCACACAGAAAATCGAAATATCCTGACCTGATATTTCTCATCTCCTAGAATCGAACCAGATGGTTTTGGTTGAGTAGAACCGGCACAACGACAATAAGGAAGACATGAGCGAGAACGTATCAATGACAGCTGCTAAGGATCCCGGACTGCGCGTGCAGGTCGAAGCCGCACTGGATACCCTGCGTCCCTATCTCGAGGCAGACGGAGGATCAGTGAGATTAGTGGAGATCACTGAGGAGATGGTTGTCGAATTGGAACTACTCGGTGCTTGCGAGACATGCCCTATGAGTTCCATGACGTTACGCGCTGGAATTGAGCAAGCGGTTAAGCGTTCGGTACCTCAAATTAACCGCGTTGAAGCGGTAAATGTTTAAGCTCAACTAAGCTCAACTAAGCTCAAAGAGCACTGGTTTGAATGTAGAAGAAAGGGGAGCCGCGCAAAGCGCGGCTCCCCTTTCTTATTTCGTGGCACTGATGGATACCCCTAGGATTAGTTAAATCCCTGTCCTGTCACCTCAGGTTTAGTATCCTGATTGGCGACTTGCCAAGCGGTGCCAAAAATGACCTGAGCAATACGGGCCATTCTCTCATATTCAATCTTATCTGGCTCATCGTCAACGCCATGATAATCGTCATGGGTACCCGTAAAAAAGAAGATGAATGGAATGTTATTCTTACCAAAATTCCAATGATCACTTCTGCGGTAGAACTGGTTTGGATCGTCTTTAGAGTTGAATCGCTCATTCAAATCAAGATCCGTTCCGATGATTTCATTGACACGAATATTAATGTCATGAAGCTCTTGGGATACCAGGTTTGAGCCAATGATGTACACGTAATCATCCGTATCACCAGGGTGCGTAGGATCGATTCGGCCGATCATATCAATATTTAGATTGGTAACCGTCTTCTCGAGTGGTACCACGGGTTCGTAATCCGTGTAGAAAGCCGAACCCAAAAGGCCTTTCTCTTCTCCAGATACATTAAGGAAAATGACTGAACGGCGCGGTCCGTTGCCGTCGTTTTTAGCTTTCTGGAAAGCCTCTGCGATTTCGAGTACCGAAACCGTCCCCGAACCGTCATCATCTGCACCATTGAAAATGCCGTCTTCCTCGCTGTCATTCATGCCAACGTGATCGTAGTGAGAGCTGATCACCACATACTCATCTTTCAGCATGGGATCCGATCCCTCGATAAAAGCCAATACGTTTTCTGAAAAGGTCTCAACGATGATATTCGCTACGGAGGCGCGCACGGACATATCAGACTCGAACACAACGGGTTTCAATGAGCTATCAATACTTGCTTTGACGTCCTGAACCGTTTTCCCAGAAGAGGCGATCATTTTGTTCGCCAGGTCCGCTGAAATGTTTAATACGGTAGGAAAGCGGGAGCCGCGTCCTTCACCGGATGGTTTTTCTAGCGACAGGCTTCCTACACCCGCTGAGGAGGAGGCCCCAGCCATAGCAGCGTCGTACACGGAGCCGTTTTGGCGCATAGACAGATCACCAACCACGAAAATACCGGCAGGTGGGGTTTCTGTTTGAAAGAACGGTCGCAATTTATTGAACCGACTGGTTGTCCAAGCCGACACCTCATTGTTTTCGGTTGGAAATAAACTGGTTTCGGCATCTTTCATGGGCTCATCGGCGAGCATCATGACCCATTTACCTGAGTAATCTATGCCGGCTGCTTCGAGAGCAGCAAAATCATCGTATCCCAAGCCATCGTCACCAATTCCATATCCGGCAAAGACCAAGGAGGCCGTCACGTCGCTGGAGCCTCCAAACATGGTAAGGAAAGAGCCATCTGTTTGATCGCCGCCGAATGTGTGATCGGCAACCTCAGATCCATTTAGAAATAGCTCTGCTTTATCAAACTTGGACTCATAGAGCGGAAATGGTTGGAGGTAGGCCCTTGGGCTGCGAGGATTGTCGGTCGCAGCCGTTCCTTTTGGGGCTAAACCCATTTTGCGATACTGTCCCGCAAGATATTCCGCTGCCATTTTTTGTCCTCTGGCTGTCGTCTCTCTTCCTTCGAAGAAGTCGGATGCAAAAAAGTAGAGGTGTGCAGCGAGATCATCTGCCGTAATGGTCGCCTGATATTTGGCGAACAACTCGGGGTTTTCAAACGTGGTGGGTGTGTCACCCGGATTAGCCAGTCCCGGTAGCGCGTCAGATTCCTGAGCCATTGCCGGCACAGTCATCAAAACGAAGCCTAGGAGGGAGGCCGACATAAAGTGAATGCGTTTCATATTCATCTTTGAAAGATTAACAGAAAAGGGGAGTTGGTTCTTAGGCCAAACGCCCGCGTTTATTCAAATAGGCCAATAAGGCCGTTCCGTACGGTTCTGCGGTATCAAGTTCTACAAAATCAATATTGCTTTCGCGACAACGGGCACGAAAGCGGGTCGAAAACTGTTTGACAGCTTCGGCATAGTTTTCCCTGAGCTGGGAGGGTTGAAGGGCCATTTCCTCTCCAGTTTCCATATCCACAAATCGCATGGGGACGTCGGGAAAGCGAAAATGGCGCTCTGTTTCAGATTCAAGGATGTGAAAGACAAGCACCTCATGCCCGCGGTAACGCAAATGGCGCAAGGCGTTAAGTAGCTCATCGTGTTCGCCAACATTCTCGAAAAGGTCAGTAATGATGACGACGAGAGAACGACGCGCAATGCGCTCGGCCACTTCGTTTAAAACGGACGCTGCCCCGGTCTTTTGATTGTTCTCCGGCTCGGAAGACAGATGCTCCAAGGTCGAAAGTAGTTGGCGTAGATAGCCCGGTGTACTTTTGGGAGGGCGCAACGTGTGGATATGCTCATCGAACGCGATGAGGCCCGTTGCATCTCTCTGCTTTACCATCATGAAGTGGAGGGCACCAGCCAAGTAGGCTCCATATTCGAGTTTTGATAGGCCTGAGGAATGCTTGTATCGCATGGATGCGGAGGTATCCAAGACGACGTAATGGCGCAGGTTGGTCTCTTCTTCGTACTGTTTTACGTAGTGGCGGTCAGTTTTTCCGTAAACTTTCCAATCTACATGTCGGAGTTCATCGCCAGGGTTGTAGGGCCGATGCTCCGCAAATTCAACGGAAAAGCCGTGGTACGGACTCTTGTGCATTCCCGTGATAAATCCTTCTACAATCAGCCGGGCTCGCAATTCCATATTGGAAATCTGCCCTATGAAGGCTGGATCGAGATATTTTAGCGGTTTTGATTCTGCGCTCACGGACTCACCATTAAGAAGAAATGCTCAGACATACTCGTCATACGATAGTACGTCAAATCGTTTCGATAAGATCTAAATGCTTAGGATTTCACGATCTTTGCGAATGAGAATACGGCAGGAGATGAGGTGAGTTGTCAGAAAATCGTTAACTTGATATTTATGGAGCCGAATGACGTGATTAAAGCGCAGCTAATGACTGCGCGAGACCTCGAGCGCACACTTCAAAGAATGGCGCGCCAAATCGTTGAGATGTTTGATCTTGACGAGACACGTAGTGGTTCCTTTGGTTTGATCGGTATGCAGTCGCGTGGCGTATTTATTGCCTCCCGTCTTGAAAAGATTATCCAGACGATTACAGGGAGCGCCGTTCCCCTTGGAATTCTTGACGCAACCATGTACCGCGATGATTTCCGGATGCGGTTGAAGCAACCGGTCGTTAGAGAAACCAAAATTGACTTCGATATCGATGGTAGAGATCTCGTATTAGTGGATGATGTCCTCTTTACCGGGCGCACCACGCGAGCTGGATTGGATGCGCTCACAGATCTTGGAAGACCTGCTTCAGTGCACTTTTTGGTCATTGTGGACCGAGGACTTCGCGAACTGCCGATTAAAGCAGATTTTGTAGGTCGGAAAATCCCAACGCTTCCTGGCGAGGAAGTTCGCGTTCGAATTGCCGAAATGGATGACCAGGAAGGCGTATGGCTTGTTGAACACCCAACCACACCCACAACCTGAACCCGTACCGTTCGTGCAACCGAAGACTGAACAGATAAACTCCGGATTGGACCATCGTCATCTGCTTGGTTTGTCTGATTATAGCTCCAGAGAAATCGAACTGATCTTGGAGACGGCTAGGCAGTTTAGGGATGTTCTAAATCGACCCATCAAACGGGTGCCTACGCTCAGAGGCGTGACGGTTGTAAACTTGTTTTTTGAGGCGTCTACTCGAACCCGTATTTCGTTCGAATTAGCGGAAAAAAGATTGAGCGCAGATACGGTCAATTTCAGTGCATCTGGATCTAGTGTGTCCAAAGGGGAGTCGCTGAAAGACACCGCTCAGAATATTGAGGCGATGAAAATTGACATGGTCGTTTTGCGGCATCAGTCGCCAGGGGCATCTCATTTTCTGACACAGTGTGTGGATTCTATCGTCATCAATGCCGGAGATGGAGCGCATGAGCATCCCACTCAGGCCTTGCTTGATATGTTGACGTTATCAGATCACTTTGACGTATTCAAAGGGCTAAATGTCTCCATAATTGGAGATATCACCCACAGTCGCGTAGCGCGATCTAATATTCATGGGTTACTGACGCTGGGGGCAAATGTCACGATATGTGGCCCTCGACCTCTAATTCCCATTGAACTGGATCGAATTTCCTCAAAAGGAAGTTTGCGAGTCACCCATAGTTTGGAAAGTGCCCTAGAGGGTTGCGATGTTGCCATGGCATTACGCATTCAAATGCAGCGCCAGGGTCAGAACCTATTCCCGAGTGTTCGAGAGTATCACACACAGTTTGGGATACAAATGGACCACCTAAATAGGTATAAGGACCTAATCGTAATGCATCCTGGACCCGTGAATCGGGGGGTAGAATTAGCGAGCGAAGTGGTGGATCACGAACGCGCTGTGATTCTAAATCAGGTAACGAACGGAGTAGCCGTTCGGATGGCTGTTCTGTACCTACTTTCTGGCCAGAATTCGACTGAATAAGACGGGTTTGACGTGTAGGGAGATGGCCCACATTAGCGTTAGTTTCCTTCTGTTTACTACTTAGAATTGATTGAATTAGCTTTCTTCTAGCAAATTCTTCAGGTCTCACCCAAAACGGTAAATAGCGCAGTTTGCGGATAGATTTTTTGTCTTTTTAATCAGCTTTGAGTATTGTCAGAGCAGAATGGCTGGAAGCGCTTCCACAACGAGCGAGAATCCTGAACCAAATCAGCACTATTAACTAATCTCAGCGGTCTAATGGAGCAAGTGAATAACTCTTTGGCATCGTTTATTGAAAACCTGAAACGCCGGAATCCAGGAGAACCTGAGTTCCATCAGGCTGTCACCGAAGTAGCTGAAAAAATCTGGCCATTCATTGAGGCCCATCCTAAGTATCAGGAGAATAGAATCTTCGAGCGTCTGACCGAGCCTGATCGTGTTGTACTCTTTCGCGTCACATGGACCGACGACAGCGGACAAGTTCATGTAAATAAGGGGTATCGCATTCAGTTTAACGGAGTCATTGGTCCCTATAAAGGGGGGCTCCGCTTTCACCCTAGTGTGAACCTCGGTGTCCTTAAGTTTCTGGCATTCGAACAGATTCTCAAAAACAGTCTGACCACTCTACCTATGGGTGGCGGTAAAGGAGGGTCTGATTTCGATCCAAAAGGCAAGTCTGACTCTGAAGTCATGCGTTTCTGCCAGTCCTTTATGACAGAGTTGCATCGGCATATTGGTCCAGATGTGGACGTACCTGCCGGAGATATTGGAGTTGGCGGACGTGAGGTGGGCTACCTCTTTGGTCAATATCGACGACTGGCAAACGAGTTCACGGGTACCATGACTGGAAAAGGTCTAGAGTACGGTGGATCGTTGATTCGTCCTGAAGCCACGGGCTACGGAACAGTCTATTTTGCACAGAACATGTTGGCAACGCGTAATCAGGATCTAAAAGGTAAAGTGTGTACCGTTTCTGGAAGTGGAAATGTTGCTCAGTACACCGCCGAGAAATTGATTGAACTGGGCGCATCAGTGGTTTCGCTTTCGGATTCATCAGGCAGTGTACATATGCCAGATGGACTTACGACAGAGCAACTGGAGTATGTCATGGATCTCAAGAACGTACGCCGCGGGCGTATCCGTGAGTTTGCGGATGCATTTGGTCTCGAGTTCCGTGCGGGTAAACGTCCTTGGGATATTAAGTGTGACTGCGCGTTCCCTTCTGCTACTCAAAATGAGTTGGAAGAAGAAGATGCTCGTGCGCTGCTCGCCAATGGTTGCTTTGTAGTGGCCGAGGGAGCAAATATGCCGACGACTCTTGCAGGCACTAAGCTTTTCGAAGAAGCCAAGATTCTCTTTGGTCCAGGTAAAGCTGCCAATGCAGGGGGAGTGGCCATTTCCGGGATTGAAATGACTCAGAATTCTATGCGCTTGCAATGGACGCGCGAAGAAGTCGATAACAAGCTGAAGGAGATCATGAAAAACATTCATGGCAAATGCGTCAAGTACGGCCAGAAAGACGATTATATCGATTACGTAAAGGGTGCCAATGTTGCAGGCTTTGTAAAAGTCGCTGACGCCATGTTAGCCTTTGGTGTAGTCTGATTTTGAACCTCATTGCTTATCTTAGAGGTGGCGGGG
>DKOG01000063.1:0-262 GCA_002469915.1 Bacteroidetes bacterium UBA7368 | reverse complement strand
CCACGTTTTTGTAGATCATTACTACGTCACGACCTCTCAATCTTGCTGCCATTGAAAGACCCGGTTCGCCAAAAGAACGTGCAGGAGACCCCCGAAGAAGTAGTTCGGCAGGCCATGATTCACTATCTGAGTGAGACCATGGGCGTTCCATTAGGACTGATGGCCATCGAGAAGGCCGTGATTCGGCATGGCGAAACGAAACGTGCCGACATTGTCGTTCATGACAAGCAAGGGCATGCCTGGATGGTTGTGGAATGCAAGG
>DKOG01000038.1 GCA_002469915.1 Bacteroidetes bacterium UBA7368 | reverse complement strand
TCCTCCAACGGCGACATTCAATAAAATGTGGAATCGTTTGTCAAAGGGCGATGGATAGTCATGACCCGGAGTATACCAGTTAGATACTCTGGCAAATTGAACATCATCGATGTACCAATTAAACTCGGTCTCCGTCCATTCTACAGTATACACATGAAAATCATTGTGCAGAGAGCCCGTTGAAAGACGGAGTGATCCTCTATCCTGGGACTTATCTGTCCACGTATTTCCAAAATGAAGCGTACCGTGCAGAAGATCTGGCTCTGAGCCGATCACCTCCATAATATCAATTTCACCACTTTTGGGCCATCCACCATACTCCCAATCAGTCGGAAGCATCCAAATTGCCGGCCATAATCCCTGACCCGTTGGCAACTTAGCTCGGACTTCAAATCGTCCATACTTCCAGTCTCCCCTTCCCTTCGTCCTAAGTCTCGCTGAAGTGTAATCTCGTGTTCCTTCGACGTCTGAATAGGTCTCCTCATGAGATTCAATAATCAGAACTCCGTCTTCAATACGCGAGTTTTTGGAACGCTGGGTGTAGTATTGTAATTCATTATTCCCCCCTCCGTTGGCATTGATTTCGTGCCGCCATTTTGCAGGGTCAATGTTGGGGCCGGAGAATTCATCATTCCAAACCAAGACCCATCCGTCAGGAGCATCAATTTTGGGATCTTCGTCATCGGCAGATTTCTGGGAGTCGCATCCAGATGGAGCCAACACCAAAATGGACAGCAGAACCAAAGAGAAGAACTTATTCAATTTGAATGTATTGGTTTTCATTGTTGGTTTTTCTCAGCGACTACGTGTTGCAACTATCTTTTTAACTAAACGCTCTCCAGACTCTGACTGGACCGACAACAGATATACCCCCGCGGGAGTTCTCTCAAGGAATCTACTTAAGTGATGATCACCTTGAGTCAAAAAGCCCTCAAAGAGTCTAGCTACACTTCTGCCGGTCACATCCAACAATTCTACTGTGTACCGGGCTGAAATGGGACTGTGAATCGTCAGATTTATATGTCTAGCAAGGGGATTGGGAAATATATCCAGCCTTAGAGCCTGTGCAGGAATCGTGACATCAGACCCAACGTTGCCGGGAAAAGAAACTTTCCAAACCCTCGAGCCACTCCCAAATTCGAGCACGTACAAATGACCTTGTAATAATTCAGCATCAATCGGATTCTGAAACCCGGTCACTAATTTTTGGACCGTCATTGCATTACCGGAACCGCCCGACTCAAACGTGAGGTGCAGTAAGTCCTCCCCTTCTCCTTCAAATGATCCGAGAAGGCCACTTTCCGGGCCCGTCCAACTCAGAACAAAGGCATCTCCTTTGTATGGATCAGCAAGGGATTCATCGGTGTCAAACACCAATCCGAGCGGAGAACGGTGGCTTGTGAAAGAAGCAATGGGTTCACCCGTTAAAGAGGCATCCTTAATGATTCCATCCAACGGGTCACGATACAAATTGGCATCGGGCCCAAGATTCAGAATGGGGTCCGTAAATTGGATTGAGCTTGGAACGGCAGGATACGATGGATCGGTGTAAAAATGTCCTCCTTGAACGGCAAGAGCATTCGGGTTCAGCAATAAATCCGATGCCGCATCATAGCCAGCGAATTGCATCGGGGTATCGGTTAAACCCATTCGCCAAGGAAATCCATAATGCGCCCCTTCCTGGAGAAGATTTAGTTCTTCGTGATCATCCCGATCACCCGAATTTTCGGTACCGTAAAGATGGCCATTTGCGTCAAAAGCCAATGAGAATGAATTCCGAACACCATCGGCAAAAGCATATCCTGCCGCAGACAGCTGCTCTGCATTGTTAGGTAAGCTCAGGTTTTTTGAGTCAGCCGGCACCCGGATAATCATGGATGTAAGAGGTACCTCACGTGCATCAGGAAACTGCCCATTGCCATTTTGTACTTCCCCGTGGTCCGTCCTCGAACCGCTGTTCACATACAACATCTGTTCATCGGGACTCAAGACAATGGCGTTCATATTGTGATCGAATGCCGTACCACTTCTGGGGTAAGGTTCTGTGATAAAAACAGTCTCCCAGACATGAGATCCATTNNGGAACCCCACGACGAACTACCCCGATATTATGACCTGGCGTAGAAGCAGCATCATTTCCGACGAGATAGATCGTGCCATCAGAGGCTATATCCATTCCCAAAACGGGCGACGGAGTCCCATGGTCTGACGCCTGATAGAAAGAGGACACTCTCTGATTGCCCCCCAGAGCATCAAAAGAGGTTATATTTCCGGTCATGGACAAAAGAAGCATACGCTGAGAAAGGGGGTCAAATTTCATGCGAACAGCGTCCGCCCTAAGCGTGGCAGACTCCACGGATAGCCCACCCTGCGCCGTCGGTATTTGAGCAGCAACTGGTTTATCCAGGCCCACACTCCCTAATAAAAGCATCAGGCAGACCAGCCAATAGAAAGATCTCATATGCACCATGACGCTAGTTCGAATGAACGGTTATTTCGCTAATGATAGATCCGTATCTAGGAGGAGCATCAACCGGATGTCCACCGGCCGTCCCGGTAATTCGAATTCCTCTACTAAGTACGGGCTGGAAACGGAGATCATATCCAACAAATGAACGATGTAAATACTTTGAATCTCCTGCAGGCATGGGCGGATCAATGACCAGATCATCCACTGTGTTCCAACTCCCTGCCGCCGTCAAGTATTCAACCTGAACATTCTTCAACCAGCCCCATTCTTCGTCCGGAAATCCGTTATGGAAACCAACGCGAGAAATGGAGACGGGTTGCTTCCAGGCATAGCCGTACCACTGATCGAAAGGAATGGATCGGGATACGCTGACAAAAGCAGGGTCCTGTAATCTTCCATCTCGAAGCCGTTCTAGATCGGCTTCAGGCTCAGTGTCATTATGCAAAATGGAAGATGCCGAACCGGCCATGTTGGGAGATCTAATTAGAAAGTTAACGGACACGGTATCTGCATCCTGACCAGATCGAAAAATGAGTTCAACGGTGACATCTCCCGCTGCTTCGAATCGCCCCGAAAACGCGCCTTGCTTAAACGTCACACCAGCGGGAAGCGTACCTAGCACATCCCAAGTGGTTCTTTCTAGGCTGGCTCCGCTACTAGCATACAGCTGAAGAGAGGCTTCCTGACCCACTTCCGCTAAAACCGGCGCTGTCGGCAGGGCTTCGAAAGGGGGCGTAAAAGCAGCACCACTTGGAATCACATAGATCTCCTCCTCATCCTGCAGCTCAATTCGACCTCCCTTGAGCAGAATCACCTTTTCGCCCTGATGAGCAAGCCGGTTAATCATGTCCGATATGCTGGCATCCGGAAGATCATAGCGCGTGATATTGATATACCGATCGTTGAACGGCATCGTCCACGACTCTTCTTCTAGAGGAAATAATAACTCCTGGGGTAAGGCAGCAGACCCCTGAGAAAGCGCTAGCAATCCCGTCATCGTGGCCGCCTGGTTATCTGCATCAAACCCCATTGCGCTGGCCAGATCTAGTGTCCGCCAAATATCTCCTTTCCCATAAAGGAGAGCCAAAATCGCAGCAGCCCCATTCAAAGTAGCATCGATGGGCTCCCAACCGTGTTTGTTATAGGGTTGTCGGACATAATAACGGTCCCGCAATTCCTTCCTCGCATCCTGCCAGCGATCCGGATAGGTTCGGTGGAGGTCGATCATTTCGCGTACAACAACTGAAAAGTGGGCTTCTTCTCCCAAAGCAGAAAGGCCCGTTTCAATTAAATGCTCTATATCTCTGGAGAAAAAAGCCTCTGCATACATGGCCGCGTAAAACATAGCCGGTTGCACACCAAACGAATCGTTCGTTATGCGTGATGCCCAATCTGTCTTCTGCACAGCATAGTCTACCATTCCTGGAGCCGTAACGGACCAAATCTCATTGACCAATTGTGGGTCTATTTCAAACCAGCGAGCATTCATGGTAGAATCTCCCGTGGCTGGAGGGAAATAGCCATGATGCATGAGATTCAGCGCTACGCGATTGGCCGCCCAAATTCGATCCCTGATATGGTATTTCCAGGCTGCGGTGAGCTCTCGATACGTTGGTTCTGGGCCATGTTTTTCCATCTGTAACAGCGACATGTACTCGATATCGGTGTCATCATCTGAAAACGCCCCTTGCAGATCGCGCACCTGATCCAGCGTGGGGCCATAACCGTATGGAAAATCGTCCGGTCCCGGCTCTTCAAGAAACTTGAACTCGTAGGAGAGGCCATACATATTCCCAATAAGCTGGCCATACCAAGATGCCGCTACTTTATCCTGGTATTCAGCCTTTGAAATACGTCGTTCTTCCGGCTGTGTGTCGCACCCGACTAGGGACATCATTATGCAGCCAAACAACATACAACACACGACGGTCCACCCCTTATTGCTCATCTCAAGCATGGGTTGGTTTGAAGAAAATGGATTCATTGGCAAACATCAATTAGGAACAGAAGCTCAATACAAATGCCCATCAACTATGAGATACTTTTCAGCCGCTTTAATGTTTAAGGATCATTTGAGAATGAAGTACTCTGCTCTCTACCTCCCAAATAACACCGTATACTCCCGGTGAAAGGTGAGAAATATCCAATTCAAGACGTGCTTCAAGATCCCGATAGGTGAGTACTTTCCTTCCTAGCATGTCCACGATAGAAATCAATCCATGATCATGGGGCTGGTCAAAATCAATATGCAATAGACCATGAACAGGATTCGGATACAGAGAGACGACTTCATGTAGCACAGGAAGTTCAACCGTAGTACCGCTTACTCGAGAAAAGGTAAACCGGTCAACATTGAACGTAGGTGTACCTCTGATGCTAAACCGGAAGACTTGCTCTCCTGCTTCGAGATCCATCTCCGTGGATACTATAGTCGTGGTCTGCCAACTGTTCGTTCCCGGGATGAGCAATCGACCTGACTGGGCCTGCCCTAGACCAAAATGAAGTCTTCCACCCCCTTGCAAGGACGCTACTTCAGCACCAACCACATACCTACCGGCCTGAGTCACATCAACAGTGTACTCAACCCATTCCCCCAGACTCACGTGGCTCAAATGAAAACCTCCATCCAATCGAGCTTCAATATCCACGCCCACATCGGTTCGGTATGCTCCGGCTTCATTAACTGCATCTGAGTCATGGTAGGTCAGACCTTCTCTACCGATATCAAAATCTTCTGCTTCAATGACTCCCGGAATGAGATGTGGACTCCCCAGAAATGAAGACCGAATTGAGGACTCCATTCGAATCTCTAAAGGATGGGAAATACGATCCCCTTTCAGGCTATTTTCAGCGATAATGCGATACCGATACTGAATTCCGTTCGCACCCGCTGCATCTAGATATTTAATTGAATTGGCTGGTAGGGTAGCGATCGTTTCCATAGGCTGAGAACCGATGGCGCGTTGAATATGAATACGATCATGCAAGACTGGATTCTCCCAGGTAAGAGCCACGACTGAATCCCCCTCAATCTCCAAATCGAACCCGTGAGGCCCATCCGGCCATGTATGGATCAAAATATCTTTCGTTTCATGCCAAGTACCAGCCTCCCGTTGTAGCACTTCAAAGTCACCCCCATCATCCCAGACCTGATGGACGAGCTTGGCATCTACGAGCTCTTCAACATACACACTGTAATATCTCATTCGAGAGTTATAGTCGGCCGCACGTACGGCTCCAAACTCACTAACCATTACAGGAATCTGATTTGAGGTGGCCCAAGATGCCACCCTTTGAATCTGGTCTCGCATATCTACTCGATCTTGCGTAGAACCCCAAACCCCATCCGCTAGCCCAGCAAAGCTCCAAGGATCGTATGAATGATAATATGCCATCATATAAGGGTCTGGTGGAATTGCTGCCTGTAGCAAATCGTCAGAGCTAGCCCAGCCCGCACCCGAGTACACCACAATACGTGTTGTATTGGTCTTCCGAATGATGCCTAGGACCCGTTGGTTTAACTCATCAACTTCGGACTTAGTCATCCCTTGAGGTTCGTTAATGATTTCGAATAAAAGGCGCTCACTTTTATCCTTAAACCGAACAGATACCTGACTCCAGATACTATCGAACCTAGCCTGATTAATCGAGCTCTGATAGTTTTGTTTTAGCCAGTTCTCGTGGTGTGCATTGAGGACAACCCAAAGATCTCGCTCTAAAGCCCAATCGACCACTTCCTCTACACGATCCATCCAAGCAAGATCTACTGTAAAAGGACTGGAGGACGCAGTGTGCTTGTCCCAGCGAATGGGAATGCGCACGTTGGTAAAACCAGCCTCTTTGATCTGATCAAAATAAACCTCTTGGGCCGGCCCATTATTCCAACCACCCTCCAATTCGGGTTCAAGCGTATTCCCCAGGTTGATGCCTCGACCCATTTGCTGCGACGCCAGTAGGGGAGTGACTTGAGCCTGAACTTCAGCTGAGGCCCACAATCCCAAAATCAATCCACTTACGGTCAACACGACTATGCGGCGAATCCGATCCCACCTCGAAACCATCAACATCCTTGTCTGGTTGTAAACCATTGTTTTACCCTTCCTCGACATTCAAATCAGTTCATGCCAAGATATCTTCAAAACCCTTCAATTATTGAAGCCCCCGGGACTCCTACAAAGAGAATTGAGGAATTTTTCGGAGCAGTGAACTCAGGAACGAGCGAACTTTCGATTGCAAAAATGACGAGCCCTCAGGGGTGGACCGAACCCGGACAAACTCCGGCGTTTGATGAGTACACTTTGGTATTGGACGGGTGTCTTCAAGTGGAATCCAAAGAATCCGTCATGGAAGTGCGAGCAGGCCAAGCTATTCACTGTTCTCCAGGAGAATGGATAAGATATTCAACGCCCTTTCCAGGAGGAGCTTCCTATGTGGCCGTTTGTCTCCCTGCGTTTTCGCCGGATACGGTTCACCGTGATGAATAACACCGCGTTTAGGCTTTAGCGAAATACGATTTCCTGAACGATTTCCGCTCCCATTTCCTTGTTCAATCGAGTTCTCCACTCCTCACGCTGCAGATGAAGTTCCTGCCGCCAAACGGAGGACTTAACTCGAACAAATAACTTGTTTCCCTTTACCCACGACTTGTCTACGTGTTGGAGAAGAGAGTCGCCTAAAATGGATTCCCAACGAGCTACGACGGTCCCCCGTGCCAGTGGGCCTTCGATTCCCATGGACCGTACCAGTTGCCCGAGTACATCTCCAAGCTTTTGAGGTGAGGAGGTTCGCTTCATGATGTCAATCTACTGATTAGCAGTCATTAATGGCACAAGTAGAAAGACGGACCTCTATAAAATGGTCAGGGGGCGCCGGCGATTAGCAGCGAACTGCCCATTGCCAGCACCCCCCAGACCACTCATCGGAAGACGCATTGTGCACTACGGCACGGGGAGTGCCATAGTTACAGCATAACATTAGCTTTTTTTACAGAGTCCCCGGTTGGGCCGTACTATACGTTGAAATCCTCCAATTTGACCATACAATGCGGGGTACATGAAACCGCATGGCTATATTCGTGCCCTTAGCGATCTCCAAAGTGCCCACCCTGAAATGATCTCCCGATGAAAAAAAGCCTTGAAACCAAATTAGCGCGCGCGGGCACCGAGCCTGACTCGGGCACGCGCGCGCTGGCAACGCCCATCCATCTAGCATCTACCTACGCGCGCGACGCAGACGGGGAATATTCGGGCGGCTTTGTGTATTCCAGACTAGAGAATCCGACTCGTGCGAAACTCGAAGATGTTTTGGCTGATCTAGAAGGCGGCTCCAGTTGCATGGCCTTCGCCTCCGGAATGGCCGCTGCAAATGCGTTACTCCAAGCTCTGGAACCAGGAGATCGTGTTCTTTTTCCCCATGACATTTATTTCGGGGTCCGCAAGCTGGCTGGTAAACAGTTTGCTAAATGGGGACTTATTGTTGAAACGATCGACATGACGGCTGCACATGATGTCGCAAAGGCCCTAAGCCAACCTGCCGCGCTAGTTTGGATCGAAACGCCCTCCAATCCACAACTGAATATCGTAGACATTCGCGCAATTGCTGAAAAAGCCCATGCAGCTGGGGCACAAGTGGTGGTTGATAATACATGGAGCACTCCTCTGATCACACGGCCGATTGAGCTAGGAGCGGATATCGTATTACATTCGGTAACTAAATATCTGGGAGGTCATTCGGATGTATTAGGAGGTGCACTCGTTTTCGCCAACGATGGCCCGCTCACTGAGTACTGCCTCGATATCCAACGCGAGGCGGGGGCTGTTCTTGATCCTTTTTCCGCTTGGCTCGCCTTAAGGGGCATCCGAACACTGGGCGTTCGCATGGACCGGCATTCAAAATCGGCTCAAGCGGTTGCCCTCTTTCTCGAAGCCCATCCAGGTGTCCGAACGGTTCACTACCCTGGCCTAAAGTCCGATCCAGGTCACTCCATCGCAGCACGTCAGATGAGCGCGTTTGGAGGAATGCTCTCGTGTGAAATTAATGGTACTGCTGAACAAGCAGTAACCATAGCTAGAAGCCTTACCCTGTTTGCTAATGCAACCAGTTTGGGTGGGACAGAGTCGCTTATTGAACACCGAGCTTCTGCCGAGGGCCCTGATTCGCCCACTCCAGACACGCTTCTCCGTATCTCAGTCGGGTTGGAGAATGCAGAGGATTTGATTTCAGATCTAAATCATGCTCTAATTGACGTCTTGAATTAAGGAATAAACCAGTTCTAAACGGCAAAACCTCCTTTGATTGACCCACCTCCTTGTTGTAGCTTGAGTTCTCCTGAGGATGTGCTAAGCATGGACCTACGGGACGAATGAAATCCTGAATTGTGCATCTTGGCCTCCTAAATCAGCATGAAACTCCCCTTTTTTCTAGCCAGCAAGTTTGTTGCTGCTGAAACACTTGAAGCTACGCTTCCCGTTGCAGCTGATCTTCGTAGTCAAGGACTGCGAACGACACTTGACCTATTGGGAGAGTACATCAGCGATCCTACGCTGGCCACTGCCGCCAAAAACTCGTACATCCAGTTGGTTCGCAACCTGCAGGAAGCTGACGGAGCCATAGACAAGAATATATCTATTAAGCTCTCCATGCTCGGGCAAAAGATCGACGAGTCCTTTTGCCTAGACAACGTCCACGAGTTGCTACGTGTTGCTAAAGAAACGGGGACATTCGTTCGCCTGGATATGGAAGGCACAGACGTCACGGAATCAACAATCAGCATTCTCGAAAAGGTCTACCCCGAATATCCTGAAAACGTTGGAATCGTTTTGCAGGCTTATCTCAAAAGAACGGCTGAGGATATTGAAAGAGTGTGCGCTTTGGGAGCACGTGTAAGACTCTGCAAAGGGGCGTATAAAGAACCTGCTAAGTTAGCTTATCAGGATATGCCCACAATTCGAGAGCAATTTCTTGAGCACATGGACACGCTTATTACCAAAGGTAAATTCCCTGCCATTGCGACGCATGATGACATTCTGATAGATGCCACACGGTCCTACGTCAAAACGAATAACGTGAGTCCCGACACGTTTGAGTTTCAAATGCTCTACGGTATACGAGCCGATACCCAAAAGGCGATCGCCGAGGAAGGTTATGGTATCAGAGTCTATGTACCCTTTGGTGACATGTGGCTGCCCTACTATTCGCGTCGGCTTCGTGAGCGAAAGGAAAACGTGTGGTTTATCCTCAAAAACATGTTTAAAAAATAAGACTAGCTGATGTTTACGCGCGACTACATCATGCGCCAGATTCATCAACTGGTTCACGTGCTTTCAATTGTTCTCTTGAAGAGGAATTCCGATAAACCTGAGGAAGTGAGACACGTGCTGGATACCGCTCTAAATGAGCAATTTGGACACTCTCTCCCTGATTTTCTGTCCATGGACAAGGAAAGCCTACTGTCCACGTGCAGTAGCGGA
>DKOG01000238.1 GCA_002469915.1 Bacteroidetes bacterium UBA7368 | reverse complement strand
ACGTCTGACATAAAAACAGAGCCAGACCCATCGAAACGGAATAGAGCGTTTACCCTTCTAGCTCTTTCCATCCCCTTTCTATTCTTCGCATTACTAGAAATAAGCCTGAGGCTTTCAGGATATGGAAACGTTGAACCGCTTTTCATACCGGTTGAAGCAACGAATGACTACCGCATCCAAAACCCAGAAGTAGCGCGTCGGTACTTCAAACAGCTCCAAGTCCTCCCTACCGGCCCCGGAGACGTTTTTTTGACTCAAAAGCCCGATGACGCGATTCGGATTTTTGTACAAGGGGGTTCCAGTGCTGCGGGGTATCCGTACTACTACGGTGGAAGCTTTTCCCGCATGCTCGAACAACGTCTCCATTTGACGTTTCCCGATCGTTCGGTAGAAGTGATTAATACGGCTATGGCAGCAGTGAACTCCTATACACTGTTAGATTTCGCAGACGAGATTATCGCCGAAAAGCCCGATGCTGTGCTGATCTATGCTGGACATAACGAATTTTATGGGGCCCTAGGCGTTGGGTCGGCAGAATCTTTCGGGGGCGGATTCATGGTCCGCAGTATGATGGCCCTTTCTGGCGTTCGAATCGTTCACATGCTAAGAAACCTTCTTTCTGGTATTGCTGGCATAGTCCTAACAGACGACGGATCAACCGGCAGCAATAGAACGCTTATGGAGCGGATGGCCAAGGACCAATCCATCGCTCTAGGATCGAAAGCCTACGAGCAAGGACTCAGCCAATTCCGCACCAATCTAGGTGCTCTACTCCGAAAGTACCGATCGGCGTCCATTCCCGTATAAGTTGGCACTCTGGCATCCAACGAACGGGACCAGTCTCCCTTTATTTCCGCAAACTCGGAGGATGCATCGTGGAATGCTGATTTTCAGTTGTTCAAGGATTCAATTGGTACGTTTTCCTCTGAAGAAGCCATGCTTAACGTATCAGACCTTATAAACCGGGAGGATGATTCGGCTGAAGCCTTCTATATCCGGGGTCGATTGCACGGACTGCTTGGCCAACATGAATTAGCCCGTTTGGATTTCGAAAAAGCGCGCGACCGAGACCTATTGCGCTTTCGTGCACCAACGGATTTCAATGAGATTATCCAATCTCAAGCGTCAGAAAACGGTGCCTTTTTCGTTCCTGTTTTACAAGATCTGAGACAGCGCTCGCCCGACGGGATCATCGGATCTGAGTTCATGCTGGAGCACTTGCATCCAAACATTGAAGGCTATTATCAACTTCAAGAAAGCTTTTACAAGGCTTTGGTCGAGCGGCACTTCGCCCCAAACATAGCTTTTTCTCGCAAAGAGATTGCCGTTACCGAGGTAGATTCTGTTTTTGGCAGCTTGAGACTCATCCAGTTAATGGACAGTTGGCCATTCCGTACCGATGGAAAGCCACCTACGGCCATTCAACGCTATCGCCCAGAGACTTATGTAGATTCGCTCGCTTGGGCGGTTCATCAAGGAGAAAGGTCTTGGGCAGAAGCGCAATCCGCTCTTCGGCTCTACCATGAACGCGCTGGAAATCATGAAGGCGCTTTGAGAGCGGCTCGTACCCTTCAAATGCACCTACCCTATTTACCCGAAGCGAATGCCCGATTGGGCTTAGCCCTCTCCATATCCGACCGTAAAGAAGAGGCCGTCCGCTTTTTCAAAGCGACCAATCGCATCGAAGAGACCACGGCCGTCTATTTATTATTGGGAAACACCTATCTGGATCTCGGACAGAATTCTGAGGCCGAGGCGAGCTTTCGTAGGGCTTATGAATTGGATCCTGACCATGAAGACGCAGCGATCCGCCTAACTGCTATTCTTGCCGCTACGAGACAAGTTGAAGCAGCGATGCAAGTGCTCAAAGCCCACGTTGCAAAGCATCCAGAGCAGCGTCGCGCGGCATACGTGCTGCAACAAATGACTAGCATGAATGGTGGCTAGTCGACTACGATATTGGCTCCTTGCCGGCGCGTTATTTACGAACCCGTCATTTGCGCAGATTCAATTCGAAGATGTGACCCATTCCGCCGGTATGTGGATTGCGGGCGCCGCAACAGGAGTAGCTTTCGTGGATGCAGATGGCGACGGATGGGAGGATATCACGCTCGCTTATGCGAATGCTTCGACTTGGGTCTTTGCAAACAATGCTGATGGCACCTTTTCCCCCCGTGCCACGGTTCAAGCTGGTGGTCTGCAGGCAACGCCTTTGTGGGTCGATCTCGATAATGACGGAATTAGAGAGCTCATTGTGGGTGGTAAAATCACCGGTACAGATGGCCTTTTCAGATGGCATCAAGGTTTTTTAGAGGATCGTTCCTCTTTCTGGCACTTCCCGACCGATCTAGAAATCGCCTCGATGGCAGCAGCAGACTACGATGGAGATGGATTCACAGACCTATTCCTCGCCCTTCATCATGCACCCGACCTTCTCTTGCGAAATAGTGGTGGAACTCATTTTGAAGACCGCACGGCCGAAGCCGGAATTGCGGATTCACCGGGCAGTACGGCCATGCAGAGCACCTGGATTGACGTTGATGGAGACGGAGACCAAGACCTCTTTTCAGTCTACGACGGACAAGAGCCCAATCGATTTTTTGTCAATCAAGGAGATGGTACGTTCCTCGAGCGGGCGGCCGTCCTCGGGCTAGACGGCATTCGTACAGGCAACGCAATGGGCATCGCTTGGGGAGACTTTTCCGAGGACGGCCGCCCGGATGCCTATGTCTCCCGAATGGATGAAGCCAGTCTATTTACCTCTTCCGAATCCGGCGTGTTTGCTGATGAGGCTGACGCCACTGGTCTTACATTCAATGGAATGGCGTGGGGCACGCTCGTCTCAGATTTTGACAACGACCTCGACCTGGATATCGCGGTAGCCAACGTATATGGATTCAGCCAGACCCCCAACCTGTTATATGTGCAACAACGCCCAGGCATTTTTTCAGAGATAGGAGCTCTTTCTGGATTTGGCACGCGCACCGCATCTATGGGGCTTGCGGCCGCTGACTTTGATCACGATGGAAGAATGGACGTTATCGTTCCTGATCAAAACCGAGGCCCCGTTTTACTTCGAAATACGACGCTCAATTCAAATCAGTGGCTTCGTGTTCAACTGACACGAACGGCTAATGAACAGTCCATTGTAGGATCGCGCGTAGCTGCTTATACCGATGGAAAAGCTCAGTTTCGATGGATTCAAGCAGGTGATAGTTTTGATTCGCAATCATCCATGGTGGCTCACTTTGGATTGGGCTCCAACTCCGCCGCCGATTCGCTCCTAATTCACTGGTCGGATGGAGGCCTTCAACACATTGGACAGCAGCCATCCAATCGAACCTTGATCATCAATCGAAACGGTAGCATTTCCGTGGGAACGGATCTTCAAACTGCCATTGAAGACCCCCAGCCCTCACCCTATCCCAATCCTTCCCATACTTTCGTGCGTCTTCAAACAGATCAAAGCATGGGACCAAAGGTCAGTGTTTATGTCATCGATATGCTCGGACGCATGATAGAGCCACCGTATTCCGTCCGTAATCAAACGATACAGCTCGATGTGTCAGCGTTGAATTAAGGCACTTATTTCGCCCATATTCGGGGTTCTAGCGGGAATTACAGCTATACCTTCACCGTCCTACACTAACTCGATGTATTCAAGACGGGCGACTTAATGGCCGATATTGTATCTTAGAGGTGCCCATCGTCACGTGAGTACTTTCCTGGTCGCTTACACCTGACCGCGTATCGATATCAACACATGCGAGATCGTTCCCTTTTAGCCGCCGCAATCATGATTGCGGTTGTCGCCTTCCTAATTGTGCGCGTAATGCGTGCACCTATCACGCACCCCGCGGGTGAGGGCGTCGTTCAGACTGCATCCTTGTCTTCGGACGAATTTGGACTAGATACTCAGGCACTGGAAATTCGAGATGAAATGGTATCTCGAAACCAGACCTTTTCAGATCTTCTGACGCCTCATAAAGTGGACTATCAGCGGATTGTCGAGCTGGCTTCGAGTGGCAAAGACGTGTTTGATGTGCGTCGTTTGAAAGCCCAGCGTCCATATCACGTGTACCTTGATTCTATGGGAGTAGCCAAATATATGGTCTATGAGCAGAATCGAACGAGTTATGTAGTCTTTGACTTAGGAGATAACCCGTCCATTCGACTTGAGGAACGGGAAGTCGCTAAAGTGGTGCGCTCCGTGAGTGGAATCATTTCTAGTTCGCTCTTCATGACGTTGGATGATCTAGGAGAACACCCAGCCCTCTCCATTAGCATGTCGGATGTTTTCGCTTGGCAAATTGACTTTTCCCGTCTCCAAAAGGGAGACTCGTTTCGCATCGTATTCGAGGAACACTACGTGGGCGACGAACGGGTTCAAGTTGGTGATATTTTGGCCGCTCGATTCATCCATAGAGACGAAGACTATTTCGCGTTCAACTTCGTAGAAGGGGACGTAAATGAACATTACGATGAAGTAGGCAATAGTCTGCGTAAGGCGTTTTTGATTGCTCCGGTCGAATACAAGCGAATCAGCTCAGGATTTTCGGGACGCCGCTTTCACCCAGTTCAAAAACGATACAAAGCACATCTGGGAACGGATTATGCGGCAGACAGAGGTACTCCCATTCAGGCAACCGGTGATGGCGTGGTCACTCACGCGACCTACGGCAAGTACAACGGTAACTACGTCAAGATGAAACATAACGGAACGTACACGACGCAATACCTCCACATGTCCAAGATCAAAACGGGTATCCGACCAGGGGTCCGAGTAAAGCAGGGACAAACCATTGGGTTTGTTGGCTCTACAGGACTTGCAACCGGTAACCACGTATGCTACAGATTCTGGAAAAATGGGCAGCAAGTAGATCACAGAAGAGAAAAAATTCCTTCTATTGGACCGGTACCCACGCAGTTCAGAACGCAGTTCGAATTGCTCCGCGATTCGTATCTCGTAGAGTTATCTCTGCCCATTCAGAGCGAACCAACTCCGGCTTATCCCGTGCTCAAAGATCACGCCGCTATAGCTGCTCCCTAACTTATTTCTTGATTTCGTACTGAACGCCAGGCGCAGGATCAGGCTCTCCTCTTCGATTAGCAGCCCGGTCAACGATTTTAAGCGTTGCTTTGGCGTTCGCCCCTCTTGTCTGAACCCTAACCGTGTAGGTACCTGCAGAAATGTAGGCCAGGCCGTTGTCAGCAGGTTCTCCCTCAGCGACACTCAAATCATATGAGATCGCATTTAGCCCGCTACTCAGACTGGTTTCAAACATCTGCACGGCTTCCCCATCCTCATTTTCGATAAGAATGCTACCAGAACCCTCACGACCAGCAAAGACCGTAAACACGACTTCAGGTTCATTTGCATTGGAATACGACGCATATTTCCGGCCCCAATTGGTGCTATGGTTCACTGAATCGATGTCAAAAAGGTGCACATTCTTGGCCAGCAGTTCGTTATCCATCTGCTGTACATGTTGGATATCTATCAAGAAAATCGAACGCCCGTGAGTACCCACGAGCAGGTGTTTCTCTCGTGCTTGAATTTTCAAATCGTGTACAGGAGAATTCGGCACAGCAGCAGATAGTCCCATAAACGAATCTCCCCTATCTAGCGATACGTAGACAGCATGATCCGTGCCCACGTAAAGGATATCCTCATTGGCTGGGTCTTCTACAATCACATTTACGGGTTCGGCCGGAAGAGCTGTGCCAATACGGGACCAAGTAGCTCCAAAGTCATCCGAGCGGTAGACGTAGG
>DKOG01000280.1 GCA_002469915.1 Bacteroidetes bacterium UBA7368 | reverse complement strand
ATTCAGGGATGGGATCAAGGCTTTGCTGGAATGAAGATCGGTGGCATGAGAAGATTGACCATTCCCCCGGAAATGGGATATGGTGCATATGGTGCCGGCGGGGTAATTGGCCCAAATGCTACGCTTATTTTTGACGTAGAGCTGATTGGCGTTGGATAAGCCATACGGTAGTAAGAAAAAAGGGGCGGGTGGCTATTGCCACCCGCCCCTTTTCTTTTGAAGGTCCTTTTAGGCTATATTTTCGGAAGCCAATTGTCCGGAAGGATATCCGCCAGTCGGAAAAAGGTCCAATAGCCCATCGTTTGAATCGCAGGGGATGCAGAAGGCAAGTCTACACCTGTTGAAGGATCGAAAAACGCCTGATAGTCGGGCAAAGTAATCCAGCTATTGTTTATGGTCATTTTCATGACCTCTGAAAGCTCAGAAATGGGCCAGTATCGGTCTATATATCGCTCCCATCGGGGGTCTCCACCATTGCCGAAATAAATCACGCGAACCCACCCGCCGAAATCCATTCGTTTTGCATCTCCAGGTTTACCGTCTAGTATGAGGGGCTGCGGAGTATTGTAAATTCCTTTCAATCCAGCTTCCAGAATGGGTGAATGATCTGAGGTCCCACCTGGGCCTTCCACGAAAAATGCGGCATATTCCTCTTTCTTGACGCGGTCATCAGCTAGTGATTTGTAGAAGTGTCTAGGTGATCCTTCAAAAGCCTTTTTCCTGTTCTTTCCCCAAGTTTTCGTGTCTTTAGATTTCTTCGGAGTGAGTTCGGTAAAGAGAGCATATCCCGACCATCCGTACCCAACTTGATTGCCGCCAAGAGAGAAGTCGTAAATCTTTATGGCATATCCCAACGATGGATTAATAAACTCAAAGGGCGCATTTGAGGTTACCGAAATAATATTGTTGGTGTCACTGTGAAAAATATTTAACACCTCTGGATTCACCACTTCGATGTCCCCTGAATTCTTAGTCCATGAGAAGGCTGTCGAGGTAAAGAAATCCATCAAGTCCTCTTCGCTGAGGGTAGAAGTACCCTGGGCAAGTTCGGGAGCGCTGTCCATTTGAATTCGGAGACCGTCTGTTTCTCCAACAGTAAAAACGCCAACGCCTAACAATCCGTTTTCCGTTGCGGCTACGACTTCAAACGTCGTGTGGGGTGGGGTATCAATGGAAAACCCCCCTTCGGCATCCGTAAATCCAGTAATCGTCGTATTCGATACAAACACGGTGGCATTTGCAACCGCTGTTCCGTCTGCGTCATATACTGTTCCAGTAACTTGTTGGGAAAGGACTGGAGTTGCTAGAAGCAGAAAAAGGGAAAGACAGGAAAGTAGCCGAGAAAAGGTAGACATCGGATCGAGAGTTTGAATTGCAGGTCAGTCTCATGCTATAAATAAAGTCATGAGCCGCCAAGATAGACACAGGCAATTACCGATGCCCTTCTCCCACATTCCCCACGCTCAGCGTAGTGGATTAAGCCACGTATCTAGGATAATTCCGGATTTAAACTGGTTTGCCCCATGTACAACAGAAGAGCTCGGGTAAAGAGGATGATACCGAACATTTCCATTCCTTCTTCTACCATGGTCATCATGTTGTACAGAAGCGAATCGCCATCCATGGGATCTCCTACAATCTCCATCCCAACGGCTCCTCCAACAAAGAGGCCGCCAGCAACGATGAATTGAATTAACGTTTTGCGGGGTAGCGATTTGAGAAATGACAAGAAGTAGATAGCAAAACCGAGCGCGATAACCGCTCCCCCGTAGGCCCATGTCGGGTCAGTTACGGAGTTGATCGACTCGTGCATGCCAGCGATTTCATCGATAGACAAAAAGCAAAAAACACCAAATAACATCATCCATCGGCCTGCCATGGAATCTCCATCTTCTCGCTTCTGACGCGTGATAATCCACAGGAAAAAGGTGGACACAACTAAGTTGAAGCCTGAAAACCAGGTTGGAAGATTATGCTCCTCGTTCACGTCGAATAGCTGAATCAGGTACCATGGGGCTTCTTCCACCCAGTAGTTGTACACATAGAACAGCGTATGAGCACATAGCAGGAAAGTAGCTGTAAATGCGAGAAGGCTGATCAGCTTTTGCTGATTAATCGGAAATCTGTATGAGGTATTGAGAGGCATGCCGGAAGTATCGGCAAATAACTGCTCAAATAAAAGATTCACTCTCTAGCTCGGGACATTTTTTAACGTAATGAATACAAGTTTTAAGGGCTTACATGACGTGGATTAGTTGATCAGATAAACAGTCGGTAGAACCGCTAATCAAGAGAGGGTTTCATTTTTGAAAAGGCAATCTTCTTGTTGGTGGCGTGACTCAGGTTTTGCTATTAGATTGTGAGCTTATGTTTCACTTTCTGGCCCACCAATTCGATGACGCGCATATTTACCGTCCTCGCCGTTCTGGCGCTTTTTGTTTTTGATTCCCAAGCTCAGTCTATCAATCCTTCTCTATATGAGGGATTGGACTATCGCCTGGTAGGCCCTTATCGCGGTGGTCGATCTGCCGCGGTCACTGGAGTTCCGGGAAAGCCATTACTCTACTATATGGGCACGACGGGCGGAGGAGTATGGAGAACCAAGGATGGAGGACAGTCCTGGTCTAACCTTTCGGACGGCTATTTCGGTGGTTCGATAGGAGCCGTTGCTGTTTCCGAGTGGGATAACAACGTCATTTATGTTGGTGGTGGCGAAAAGACAATCCGTGGCAACGTATCTCACGGATATGGTATGTGGAAGTCTACAGATGCCGGAAAAACATGGAAATCCATTGGCTTAGATGATTCTAGGCATATCTCCCGCATTCGGATTCACCCAAGGAATCCAGATCTTGTTTATGCATCCGTGATGGGACATCTAGCCGGTCCAAATGAAGAACGCGGTGTGTATCGCTCAAAAGACGGAGGAGATACATGGGAGAATATCCTTTATGTAAGTGATGAAGCAGGAGCCATGGATCTTGTAATGGATCCATCCAATCCCCGCGTTTTATATGCGTCTATGTGGGAGTTTTATCGTTCGCCCTACGAAATGTCCTCGGGAGGAGAGAACTCAGGCTTGCACCGATCCACGGATGGTGGTGACACGTGGGAGGAGTTAACCAATCAGGACAATGGTTTGCCGGGTGGCACTATTGGTATTATCGGAGTCGCTATTTCACCGGTCAATGCTGACCGCGTTTGGGCCATCATCGAACACGAAGATGGTGGTGTGTATCGAAGCGATAATGGAGGGGAATCCTGGAGACGGATTAACACCGACCGAAATCTGCGACAACGCGCCTGGTACTACACACGGATCTACGCCGGCACGCAGGATGAGGATGATGTGTGGGTACTCAATGTTGGGCTATGGCATTCCAAGGACGGTGGTTCAGAGTATGAGCGCGTCCGTACTCCGCATGGCGATCATCATGATTTTTGGATTGCCCCAGAAGACGCAGATCGACTTATTGTGGCTGATGATGGGGGTGGACAAGTCTCGTTTGATGGCGGGGAAAACTGGTCTACCTACATGAACCAACCAACTGCTCAATTCTACCGTGTTCATACAGACAATAATTTCCCGTATCGCATTTATGGCGGGCAACAGGACAATTCGACTGTTCGAATTCTACATACATCCACTGGACGTAGCGAGAGAGATTGGGAGTCTACAGCGGGAGGCGAAAGTGCTTGGTTGGCCTCTCACCCAAACGATCCTGACATCGTATATGGTGGATCCTACGGAGGATCATTTAGCGTAGTTAATCACCGAACAGGTCAGAGCCGATCTATCAATGTTTGGCCGGACAATCCGATGGGACACGGTGCTGAAGATTTCAAATATCGATTCCAGTGGAATTTCCCCATCATCATTTCTCGCCACAACTCCGATGCCGTGTTGGCCACCAGTCAGCACGTACATCGCTCAACAGATATGGGCCAGAGTTGGGATTTGATATCTCCCGATCTTACCCGAAATGACCCAACAACGCTTGGACCTTCCGGCGGACCCATCACGAAGGATAATACGGCCGTCGAATATTACGCCACCATTTTCACCCTAGCTGAAGGGGAAGAAGAAGGCGTCATTTGGACGGGTTCTGATGACGGTTTAGTGCACGTAACTAGAGACGGAGGTGCGACGTGGACGAATGTGACGCCTCCTGAAAAGATTTTCCCCGAGTGGATGATGGTAAACGATATGGTCGTGGACCCATTCAATCCTGGAGGACTCTACATGGCGGGTACCAAGTACAAATCGGATGATTTTACACCTTACCTGTACAAAACAGACGATTATGGGGCATCGTGGACTAAGATTACCGACGGGATTCCAGCGGATCATTTCACTCGGACGATCCAAGCAGATCCGGAGCGGCAGGGCCTTTTGTACGCCGGTACCGAGACGGGTATGTATATCTCTTTTGATGACGGAGCGTCATGGCAGTCCTTCCAGCAGAATCTTCCCATTGTCCCGATAACAGACCTGGAATGGCGGGATAATGACCTTGTCGTTGCTACGCAGGGTAGAGCATTCTGGATAATGGAAGATGTGATGCATTTGCATCACGTTTCAGCCGAAGACACTGAAAAGCCCTACACCTTCCATAGTCCGTATGTCGCGACGCTGGGTGCAGAAAATTCGGTGCGTCTGAGATATTGGTTTGCTGAGGATCAGGAGAAAGGTGATGTCACGATGCGCATTCTAGAGGAAGATGGGTCTATTATTAGAACCTATGATGATGTGGATGCCGAAGCAGGAGTGAACCAGTTCAATTGGAATATGGGTTACGAAGACGCAGAATCCTTCGACGGACTCGTTATGTGGGCTGGATCTGTGCGAGGACCACAGGCAGTTCCGGGTCGTTATCAGGCTCGCCTGATTGTAGGCGAAGATTCAACAACGGTTGGATTCGAAATTGCTCCTGATCCCAGATCTGACACTTCACTTGCCGACCTAGAGGAGAAGTTCGACTTCCTGATTGCGGTCCGAGACAAGCTATCCGAAACGCACAAAGCAATCAATCAGATTCGCTCTCTTCGTAATCAAGTAAATGATGTACTGGATCGTATTCCGGAAGACCATGTCGAGGCTGACACGATCAATGGCTTCGCCCAACACATGTTAGACGGCATGAAAGAGGTGGAGGAGGCGTTGTATCAGACGAAGAATCGCTCTGGTCAGGATCCACTGAATTTCCCGATTCGACTGAATAACAAATTGGCCGCAGTTGGGGGCGTTTCTTCTCGTGGTCACTTCCGCCCGACGGATCAGGCATATGCTGTCCGGGATGAACTGGTTGCGCAAATTGATGAATGGCTCACGAAGCTAGCAGATATCACTAGTTTCCAGATGAGCGATTTCGAGGAAATGGTTCAAAATGTGAGGCTTCCAGTGATCAAGTTGGATAGCTAACTATTTTCCAGCATTGACTTCTACATTCGGAAGTGCGTTCTGAAGCGCTTCTAAACCTTCAGGGGTTGCGGCTGTCTGCCATAGGTAGACAGCTGCAATGCTTTTCATGGGCTTGATATGCTCAAGAGCCTCATCATTCGTCTGCGTGTCATACACGTTGAGGTATTCTAAGAATTCGAGATTGATAAGACCCGATAATCCGGATCCATTTATGCTGGTTCTCGACAGGTCCAAGCGGGTCAGATGTTGAAAGCGGCCCATTTGGCTCACCTCTTGGTCGGTGACGTTGCTTCCACTGATATCAATCGAAATGATTTGCTGGGTCAACGAATCGATAGCAGAACTCCCCAAACAGGCGATATCATCACATTTAATTTCAAGAAAAGGTTCGGACTCAGCTACGTTTTTGACCCATGCGCCGTCAGCTTCTAACTGAGCTACGAGAAGTGAATCCGGCATGGGTACATCGAGCGCAAAGACGCCCGAGCGAATAGCTCCCAATCCATAAGCCGAAAGGATGGTGCGAACATTCAAGGACATGTCCATTTCCGCGATCGCTTGGTCGAATGATGCCCCGTTGGCGATCCACCATTTTAGTAGTTCAACATCCGCATGCGAGATGGGCTTTGCGTTAAAAGGAGGAGGCATTTGATCCTCATGCCCGTCCGGCAATGTAATTCTCTGTATGAGGAGACTTTCATCGGGTTTGCCAGCGACAAGCAGCGGTTCATCCCCATCATGAGCAGAAATCGCCTCTTCCGAGTGCAGTCGAAGCCTACCCTTGCCGCGATCGGCCCCATGACACGAAGCACACTTTTCATTCAGAATAGGCAGGACGATGCTCTCAAAAACAGAGACCATGGCGGCATCTGAAAGGTCAAACCGCTCGGACATCGGATCGGGAAAATCGCCGATCACGGCCTGAACAAATCCCGGAGCATACTCTGAAGAGAACCCATCTCCATGGGTCATTTTTCCTCCAATCTCACCGGCCGCCGTCATGCCAACTAGGATGCAGAACCAGGAGGCAAAAACTAAGGAGCGCTTTGGCATCTCGACACGGACGTAGAGCAAGATTGCAGCTAGGAGAGTGATAGCCATTCCGATCATTTTATGCAGAAATAAAACTTCGGTAGGATACCCACCCATCTGACCGAGCCAGAGTCCTGCAGCAACAGATTTGAGCGCGCCCCAAGATGCCAGTATCAGAGCGATATTAATGATGTTGTCTCCTTCTTTCAGCCAACCCACTCCCTTTAGAAACTCCAGAACCAGTCCAAAAATGAGGATGCCAATGGGTGCATGCACGAGTGCAGGATGTGCTCGTGCGAAAAACCGGGCCCAGCCTGGAGTTCGTCCGGTTGGGTCAATCCAGAAAAAGAAAAGGAGTAACAGAACCGATATAGCAATCAGATTCCATCGTGCAATGCGGGAGGTAATCATGTAGCGTTATGGTTAGCTCAAAATTTCGTGTATGACCCGACCACCCACATCAGTCAGACGGAAATCACGCCCCTGAAATGGAAATGTGAGCTTCTTATGGTCAAATCCGAGTTGATTCAAAATAGTAGCCTGAAGATCATGAACATGGGTCTGTCCACTAACGGCTTGGTATCCAATTTCGTCTGTCTCACCGAAGGTAAAGCCTTTCTTAATACCACCACCGGCCATCCACATGGTGTAAGCATCGCTGTGGTGATCTCGTCCGACAAAGGGATTATCCTGTCCAGATCGATTCTCAAGCATAGGGGTACGACCAAACTCTCCACCCCAAACAATGAGCGTCTCATCCAAAAGACCGCGGCGTTTAAGATCTAGGATGAGGGCGGTCATGGCTTGATCTGTTTCTTTGCAGCGATCTACAAATCCATGATTTAAGGCCTCTGACTCACCAGCACCATGCGAGTCCCATCCCCAATGGAACAGCTGTACAAAACGCACTCCTCGTTCTACGAGGCGTCGGGCTAGTAAACAATTGTTGGCAAATGAGAGCTCTCCTGGAGCCGTACCGTATTCCTGATGGATATAATCGGGTTCAGTAGTGATATCCATAGCCTCGGGCACGGACATCTGCATACGGAAGGCTAGTTCATATTGGGCGATACGCGTCAGGATTTCGGGATCCTGGGTTTCCTCGTATTGCTGTCGATTGATTTCGTTGATGGCATCAATGCTGGCTCTTCGTAGGTCTCTCGGAACGCCGTCTGGATCGGACAGGAATAAAACGGGATCGCCTTGTGATCTACACTGGATTCCTTGATAAACGGAAGGGAGGAATCCGCTGCCATACACTGAGGCCCCAGCACTTGGGGCGGCCGCCCCTGATATGAGAACGACAAATCCAGGCAGATTCTGGTTCTCCGACCCGAGACCATACACAGCCCACGAACCCAGGGACGGCCGCCCAAGACGTGGGCTCCCGGTATACATGAGCAATT
>DKOG01000239.1 GCA_002469915.1 Bacteroidetes bacterium UBA7368 | reverse complement strand
TTCCGCCGTGCATATCACGCGCTGCTCTGGCGATATCTAAGGCTTTGCCACAGTTATTACGCTTTAAAAGGGAAATGGCCTCCGGCGCTGCTTTCCCTTCATCGAATAATCTGCCAAGGCGCAAACTCGCGTGAGTGCCCAACGTAATCTCAGTTTGCATATCGGCAAGTTTTTTCTGGATGAGCTGATTTGCAGCTAGCGGCCGGCCAAATTGGGCTCGTTCCAAGGTATAGCTTCTCGCCGCATGCCAGCAGAACTCAGCAGCCCCCATCACGCCCCAAGAAATTCCATAGCGAGCTCTATTCAAACAACTAAACGGGCCCTTTAAACCCGATACACCTGGCAATAGATTCTCTGAAGGCACAAACACTTCATCCATCACAATTTCTCCGGTGACGGATGCCCGAAGTGAAAATTTTCCCTCGATTTTTGGCGTCGTTAACCCTTCCATTTTCCTCTCGAGAATAAAGCCGCGAATCACGTCATCATCATCTTTTGCCCAAATCACAAAAAAATCGGCAATCGGAGAATTGGTAATCCACATTTTGGCACCATTCAGAATCCAGCCGCCATCTCCACGAACTGCCGTTGTCGTCATCGAACCGGGATCTGAACCATGATCTGGTTCAGTAAGCCCAAAACAACCAATCAGCTCTGCAGTTGCTAAACGGGGCAAGTACTTTTGCTTTAACTCCTCGGTACCAAAGATATTGATAGGGTGCATGACCAAAGAGGATTGCACAGATGCGAACGACCGATATCCGGAATCCACGCGTTCTAACTCGCGCGCAATCAGGCCATACGCTGTGTGGCTTGCACCTACTCCGCCGTATTCCTCCGGCAAGGTGGCGCCAAGCAACCCCAGTTCTCCTAATTCCTTTGGAATCTCTTCGTGGAAGACGCCTTCCTGATTCCCTTCTAAGGCACGCGGCTCCAAGTGAGTTTGTGCATATTCCCTAGCAGATTCCATAATGAGTCGCTCTTCCTCACCAAGAGTTGACTCGAATTGAAATACATCATCAGGATTGAAGATCGGCTTGGACATGGATTCACCCCTATTTGGCTCAAATGGCCTATTTTCAAGGACAGCTTTTCAATAAGGTCATAAGATAGGCAGACAAATATTCTCCACTCTGAATACATGATGAACTTGACGTGTTTTCCACGAAGCAGACGTAGATTCATATCTCTCCAAGACCACTAACGGAATCATGCCTCCTCAGATTGTCATCGTCGGAATCGGATTGATGGGCGGTTCTCTAGGGCTTGCTCTCAAGTCCGGAAACCCCGATCTATCCATTATTGGTGTAGATTCGGAAGACGTGCTACGCGAAGCACTGGCCCTTGGGGCGATTGATACCGGATTTTCCGATCTAAAATCCGCCGTAACTCAGGCAAATATTGTCTTTCTAGCCGCCCCTGTAGCGGCTTCTATTGCTCTGATGAAGGAAATGGCCCCTTATTTATCGGCGGGCACGATTGTAAGCGATCTGTGTTCTGTAAAAGGTGCGCTTGTTGCAGCTGCTGCCGAGGCATTACCTAGAGATGTACTTTTCGTAGGTGGCCACCCCATGACTGGATCAGAACGCTCCGGTATCCGACATGCTGACGCCATGTTGTTTGAAAACGCAACCTACGTCGTCTGCCCTCCTGAATCGAACGTTGACGGTTCTGATTCTTACCAAGTCCTCATTGACCTATTGAACACCACAGGAGCTCGAGTCTTAGAGCTCGATGCCAGTAGCCACGATCGCATTGCGTCGCGCGTGAGCCACTTACCTCAGTTGCTCTCCGTACTCCTCGTTAATATTGCCAGTGCATCCCGGTCTGTCGATCCCGAGCTTCTCCTACTAGCCGCAGGTGGCTTTCGTGATATGACTCGCATTGCAACGTCTCCGTTTCACATGTGGAAGGACATACTGCATTCCAATCAAAGCGAGATTATGGACGCGTTGGACCATTTCGAGCAGCACCTCGCATCCCTTCGCAAAGCGATTTCTGATGGTGACTCAAATGATATTAAGGCCCGTTTTCAGGATGCCGAGCAGACCCGAGACTTTATCCCCACCGATCGAAAGGGCTTCTTGAAGCCGCTATCCGACGTGTACGTCTTTACTTCGGATCGTCCTGGTGCCCTCGTCGACATAACGGGATCCCTTTTCCGAGCGAATCTGAGTATTAAGGACATAGAACTACTTCGCATTCGCGAGAACACAGGTGGTACGTTCCGTCTTGGTTTTAATGAAACGAGTGACGCAGATAAAGCAGTGAATGTCCTTGCGGCAGAGGGCTTTGTGGCATACCGACTTTAATTTCTGAACTCAATAAACAGGTGCAGTATCTTGCTGGATATGGTTCATGCATCTTCGCCTATTCATACCCTCAGCTAAACCTGGCAATACTATCGTGACGGACTCAGCGCTCAAATACACTCCTATCAACGACCGGCATATTGATCTAGGAGCCAAGATGGTCCCTTTTGCAGGGTACTCGATGCCAGTACAATACTCGGGAATCATCGACGAGCATCATGCCGTTCGGCGACATGCAGGCTTATTCGATGTGAGTCATATGGGAGAAGTTTGGATTACGGGTCCGAGATCATTGGAGTTCATTCAGCAGCTCATCACGAATGATGCTTCCAAGTTATACGACGGCAAAGCACTCTACTCAGCTATGTGCAATGAGGAAGGTGGCATCATAGACGATCTCTTGGTCTACCGTTTTAACGAGTCCAAATACATGCTGGTGATCAATGCATCTAACATCGAGGAAGATGTGGCCTGGATGCACAAGAATAACTCAATGGGTGTCGAGATCGATAATGCCTCGGATTTAGTGGGATTGTTGGCGCTGCAGGGTCCCAAGGCCTTCGAAATTTTAAAGGCTGCAACCGGTTTTGATGCTTCGGCTATCAAATACTACCATTTTGCAGAGCCCACCTCTTTCCTGGGTCTGTCAGATCTGATTGTTTCGAGAACGGGGTATACCGGAGAATCTGGCGTTGAGATCTATTGTTCTTCCGAAGATACCGGTGTGGTCTGGGATGCCTTAATGAAGGTTGCAGACGAATTTGGACTCAAACCAGCAGGCTTGGGTGCCAGGGACACGCTTCGGTTGGAAAGTGGGTTTTGTTTACATGGCAATGATATTTCTCAAGATACTCACCCTCTCGAAGCCGGTCTTGGCTGGATAACGAAATTAGACAAGGGAGCGTTCAACGGAAGCCAAGTACTTGCATCTATCAAGGAAACGGGTGCAAAACGACGCTTGGTTGGCTTTGTTATTCAAGAGCGAGGGATCCCAAGACAGGGTTATGAGATACAAAATGAATCGGGCGAACCTATTGGGGTCGTTACGAGCGGTACGCAGTCTCCGATCTTAAGTAAAGGTATTGGGATGGGGTATGTCATCAATGATCCTGCGTATACTGCCGAAGGGGCAACCATTCAAGTTGCCGTCCGAAACCGTGTCTTCACGGCAATAGTTACGAAGCCACCGTTTCATAAGTAGATTTCTTTAACCGGATTCGATGGCGCGTCCTGTCAGAACTACGTAGATTCACTCATGCCCACCAACGTACAGAAGCGAAAGCCTTCAAAACCAAAACCAAAAGAGTCGACTCCTTTCATTTCTCCTGAAAGAAAGAAGGAAGTCCTCGGTATTATTCTAATTGTTGTTTGCGTGCTAGTTAGCCTCGCAATCATCACCTACGATCAGGCCGATAACCTGTTGGCTCAGCGCTTTTCTTGGAATTCCCTGCTCTCTCCGGGATCCAAGAGCGCAGTAAATGCCCTGGGGTTAACCGGAGCGACGATTGCTAGAGTTCTCGTCCCGCGTTTTCTGGGGTATTGCGTAATCCTACTTCCTCTCACTGGAATGTTGTGGGGATATGCCTTATTCAGAAACAGAGATACCTCTCACCTCACCGTCTTTACCACGCTTGCCTTCTTTGGAGCGTATCTCTTAGCCACGTTATTCGGCTGGTTTGGATTGACCTTAGAAGTCGACCTCATGTCAATGAGTGGAACGTGGGGCGCAGGAACCGCTGGATGGATGCAGCGAATTGTTGGTACCACAGGGTCTGTAATTCTGCTAGTCGCCATACTGGGAATCTTCGTTCTCTTAATGGTGGACAGAGATATTCAGCGCACCATGGATCGAGTCGAAAACCGATTCGCAAAGATTCGCCAGTCCTTCTGGGAATGGCGTGCAGGACGTGAAGTTCGGAAGGAAGAGCGTATTGCAAATAAGGACCGATTAGTTGCCGAAAAGCGCACCCAACGGGATTCTAGTCGCAAGCAAGAAGCCCATCAGCGTGAGGAAGAACGATTGGTTCGAGCTGCCCAACAACGGGAAGAGCAGCGCCGCAAAGTCGTGAGTACGCCCCCCGTTTCGCCCGCACCACCCACTCCCGTGCCTCAGAGCCCACCTGCCGCAACCGATCCAGAGTCGGGAGATGATGTAGAAATTATCGTACATGAGCAGAAAGTTGAAGAAAAAGCAAGCCGCTCCTCACGTAACGTGCGGTCTAGTACGGACTATGGATTCCGTCAGCCCGGGTTAGATTTACTCGACGAAACGGACGCAAGAACCCATCAAATAGATTATAATGAGCTCGAGGAAAACAAGCAGATTCTCTTCGACAAATTGGCCACCTATAATATCGAGATCATCGGCATTGAGGCGATAATTGGCCCTACAGTCACGTTATACGAGTTAACTCCTGCACCGGGAGTTAAAATTAGTCGGATCACTTCTCTTGAAAATGATCTGGCCATGGCTCTAGCCGCTAAAGGCATTCGCATGATTGCGCCTATTCCTGGTAAATCGGCAATCGGGGTTGAGATTCCCAACCGACATAGAGAACTGGTACGCATTAGGGATATCATCGAAACGAAAACGTTTCAGCAGAATGACATGCAGCTGCCTCTCATTTTGGGCAAGTCTATTGAGGGAGAAATCATTCTTCAGGATCTGACCAAAATGCCCCATGTCCTTATCGCGGGTGCGACGGGTTCAGGAAAATCCGTCGGGGTAAATACGTTTATTGCCGGCTTGTTATACTCCGTTCCTCCTTCTCTTCTGAAGTTCGTGATGATCGATCCGAAGAAGATTGAACTCTCTTCTTACGCTCGGATAACGTCACACTATGTGGCTATGCCGCCCGAAGCAGATGACGCCATTATTACTGATTTCTCGCAAGCTCTGGGCACGCTCAAAAGCTGTGAAAAAGAGATGGAAGGTCGCTATGATTTGCTCTCTGCTGCTCAAGTTCGCTCCGTAAAGGATTACAACGAGCGCTTTAAGGCCGGCGGTCTTGACCCAGAAGAAGGTCATCGCCTGCTGCCCTACATCGTCGTTGTGGTAGACGAACTCGCAGATCTGATGATGACCGCTGGTAAAGACATCGAAGGTCCTATTGCCCGTCTCGCTCAAATGGCACGTGCTGTGGGTATTCACCTCATTCTAGCTACTCAGCGTCCTTCGGTGGACGTCATTACGGGCCTAATCAAAGCCAACTTTCCTTCGCGAATTGCCTACCAGGTTGCCTCCAAAATCGACTCCAGAACCATTTTGGATCATAACGGAGCACAAGGTCTCGTTGGTAATGGAGATCTACTCTATATGCTTGGAAGCCGAATAACCCGACTTCAAGGACCATTTATTTCTAATTCAGAAATTGATCGACTTACCGGGTTTATTGGTGATCAGGAAGGGCCTGGACCCTATTTGCTTCCTTCAATAGAAGAAGACGCTCAACCTGCTTCGATGGCGGGAAGAGGAGGTCCCAAGGACGAACTCTTTGTGGACGCAGCACGAATCATCGTCCGGGCTCAGCAAGGCTCTGTATCTCTTCTTCAAAGGAAGCTTTCGGTCGGATACTCTCGTGCAGCACGTATCGTGGATCAACTCGAGGATGCGGGAATTGTTGGGCCGTTTGAAGGATCTAAAGCACGCCAAGTGTATGTCGAAGATGAAGTAATGTTGGATCAACTTTTATCTCAATAAGCCTAGTGCCATTTAATCCCGCCTTATTGTGAAACACAAGGACACTTTTCCGACCATCGGAATCCTCGGTGGAGGACAGCTTGGACGCATGTCGGCCTTAGTGGCTATTCGGATGGGTGTGCATGTGAAAACCCTCTCCCCATCTCCTGCTGGCCCAGTCGCGCCTCTAGGCGAGGCCCTCGTCGCCGATTGGAACGACCCAGACGTGATGGCCGACTTTGTGAAAGGGTGTGATGTAGTGACCGTAGAAAGTGAATGGGGCCCTGCGGAAGTTGCCGAAAACCTAGACAACGATATCCCCGTTTGGCCATCCTCTCAGACGCTACAGGCTATTCGCCACAAAGGCCGCCAAAAGAAAGTCTTAGAAGAAGCCGGTATTCCCCTTCCGCGCCATGCCATTTGTGCTTCATTTGATGAGGCCAGCACTGCCTTTCGGCTCTTTGACAATAAAGTGGTAGCTAAACGCTTTGAGGGCTCCTACGACGGCTATGGCAACGCAACTGTAACCTCAGAGGCCGAGTTGGAGCAAGCCTGGAAAGCGCTCGCGGCTGAAGATGGTTTGCTTATCGAATCTTTTGTGCCCTTCGTACGTGAGCTAGCCGTTTTAGTAGCTCGATCACCCTCGGGTGAATCCGTCGTCTATCCCGTAGTTAATACCGAGCAAAAGGACCACCGATGTCATGCCGTCACCGTCCCTGCCGGGATTTCGGCTGAAACAGATGCCAAGGCGCAAGAACTAGCGTTGGCGGCCGCGGATGCCGTGAAATCCGTTGGCATTCTTGGCGTGGAATTTTTTGAATTACCGGACGGCTCCCTGCTTCTCAATGAACTGGCACCGCGGCCGCATAATACCGGCCACTATACCATTGAAGCCTGTCACACTTCACAATTTGAAAATCATGTACGCGCCATTTTAGATTGGCCACTGGGTGATCCCTCCTTGCGAGTACCAGCCGCCGTTATGATTAATGTCCTTGGACACCGCGAAGGTCCAGTCTGTACGCAAGGTCTTCAAGAGGCGCTAAGCATTGCCGGAGCCAGTGTTCACATCTATGGCAAGAAGGAAGCAAAGCCAAAGCGAAAGATGGGTCACGTGACTGTAACGGCTGAAAATACTACTGATGCTCGATTGAAAGCCGAGCAAGCTGCACTTGCCATCCAACTTTAACCGAACCACATACTGTCATGTCCAGCAATAGTCCAGTCCTTGTCGGAATCGCAATGGGTAGTCAATCAGATTGGCCGGTAATGGAAGCAGCCGCTGAGATTCTATCCGAGTTTGGAGTCGAGTTTGAAGCGCGCGTTTTGTCCGCGCATCGGACGCCCGAGGCGATGACAGCGTATGCGGAAACCGCAGCCGAACGCGGAATAAAGGTAATTATCGCAGGAGCCGGAGGCGCCGCTCACCTTCCCGGAATGATTGCAGCTAGCACACCTCTTCCCGTCGTTGGCGTACCTGTTCCAACCAAGCACTTAAAAGGAATAGACTCCCTTTTATCTATCGTCCAAATGCCCGGAGGCGTTCCAGTAGCGACTGTAGCCATCGGAGCAGCCAAGAATGCAGGCCTATTAGCTGTTCAGATCTTGGGCACTGCAGACACAGAATTGAGAGAAAGCATAGAAACCTACAAAGGCTCCCTGAAAAGCCTCGTACGAGATATGGATCAGGCCGTCAGCAAAGCGGCTAAAGACCTTTAGGCTACTTTACTCAAGAAAAAGGTCTTTTTTGCGTTCCACTTCCCGACCCGTGGACTGATCTTTGATCTTTAAGTTGAGCGTGTACAGCCCCGGCTCCTGATTATCTGCATCTAGGATTAGATATTGACCATCTTCCGTAGCCTCTACCGTGATTGGGACACCAGTAGAAACCCCTCCTCTACCACCGCCAAACAGTCCTCTAATCGCGCGACCCACACCACTACCCGTTTCCTTAGGTGTTAGCGTAGCCTCAACCTCGTAGCGTGAGGCTCCATCATCACCTAAGGTCAGATTGTAGACCTCGAAGTAGATGTAAATCGGCTGGGTACTAGCAAACACAGTCCAGGGCGCTGGCCGGATACTTACGTTTTTACGAACAATATCAGTTGGTACCACAGCTCTGCCATCGTCTGTTTCTTCAATTCTGTACGCTAAAAGAATATCGGAAACAGCAAGGCGATCGCTCGTGAAGTCATGGACTTCTACCTGGCGCCTCTGCACGGCTACGGTACTCCCACCTGATGTTTCAAATTCTACCGATACCTCGTGATTGCCCGGAGGGGTCGTCATCTGCTGGGTATCAACCCATAAGTTCGACTCTTTGAACCGTTCGATCTGGGACGTTGGGAGACCATAAATCGTTCGCCGACGCTCGACGAGCATATCCCTGTTTTCGGCAACTACGAACGTACCCGCATTGGCCGTAACATTGATAAACTCCTCGTTTGGATCAAATGCATCAGTGATCGGAATCGCATAATTAACATACACGTCGGTATTGCCGTTTTCACCCTTGAAAGAGGCAACTACGTACGGTAGTTCGATTTGACGGCCTGGCGCTTCATACTCATACCGCTCAGGAGTCTGATTAATAATCTCTTTCGCTTTAATCGTGTAGTCATTAACCCACGGAAGGGATCCTGCAGTTAGATCAGCAGCAGATGGACTGAACAAGCGATACTCTCCGTTCCTAAAAGGATCTTCAAACACGAATTTGAACTCCCCGTAATCCCAAATATTGAAGGTATTGGCCTCTTCAAGCAGATCTGTATCCGTACCCCTACGTGCCACCTGAACGGCCAGACTTGCCGAATTCCCATCTGCAGCTGGAGTACTGTCTCGAACGCCGGTGGTAGATCGTGGAATGATGACCACATCTCCCTGTGGGACACCATATCTAACGAGTATTTGCCCCCGCTCCGTATTCCAGCCTCTCAAATCCATTTGAGGAGATCCGTACAATAAATCCGCATACGTCAGGCGCGCATAATGCTCCATTTTGCGCTCGTTATATGGAGTCAGATAACGAGGATCTTTAGAAATCCAAAATCGGGCTGCGTATGCCGCGGGATCTCTGTCATATAACCGTTTTTCGTCTTCAGGAAGAATATCCTCTAGATGCGTGTAGGCATAAGATTCATTTTCGTCCATATACCGAAAAGAGGTTTCAAACGACTTCGACGCCGCTTCCATATTTCCGGTGTTATAGTGAGCATATCCCAAATAGGTCCAGAGTTTGGCATCCTCTGGGAAAAAGACATACATCTGGGAAAGCATCTGAAGCGCTTGGTCGTACTCTCCTTTGAGTGAATAAACCTCCATGAGGTGATCATAAACCGATCGCTGCCTTGGATCTGACTCAAGGGCCGAATTCAAATGTCCAATAGCGTTGTCATATGCAACTTGAGCTCTTCCGGATAAATCAACTACAGGAATCCCCTGATCTCTCAACGCATCTACATCAAATTCGTCCGCCATAAAAACTGAATTAGGATTCCAATCAAACTCAATTGCTCCCAATTGCTCCGTGGCCACCGTGGACTCTGGTAAGCCCTGTTCCTGCTCCATCTCCCGAAGATCATCCAATAGACGAGTCGCCATAGGATCGTACTCGCTGGATCCGCGATATTTGTACTCATTAAACGTTAGAGCTGGGTACATAAGAGCATTCCGATACCGCCAAAAGTCACGGATATAGGATTCACCGAGTTCTTCGTGTGCAAAAGAATTGCTCTCGTCCAACTTCAGAATGGCTTTGGCTAACTGGCGTCGTTTGGTCTCACGGCTTTTATCTACCAAAAAGAGCCATGAATCCGCTCTCAACTGTTGTAGTAATGCGACCATGTATTGGACGTTATCGGGCTCAATAAGCAACGCTTCTTCCAATTCTTTGCCCGCCTTCTTCGTATTTCTCAGATCGGTTTCCCAATAGAGCCGAGCGAGAAGGAAATGGGCTTCGGCATTGGAGGGATCTTCTAGAAGAGCCTTTTCAAAGTGACCAACCGCAGCGGAGTGCTCACCATTACGAAAGGCTAGAATTCCCTGAGTCATGGAATCCAGATCCTGCGCCATTGCCTGCGCGGAAATGACTAGGCTGAAGAGGAGAATGAAAATCGACTTGCAGTAGCTGGGCATGTAGTTGTCGAAGGTTATTTCGAACGCTACCTGTACGTGCACCTCGCATCAAAAGAGGATTGACAAAAGGATGTACAGGCATGAAAAAGAATGAGAGTGTGAACGCACCCGATAGATTCAGGATTCATTCTCAACTTCAATACATTATTAACCCTTTCCTACTCGACACTGAAACCAGCATTTCTCGCTGACTCATCGTCAATCTGAAAGGAAAAAGAGTCATAATAGCCGCCGCTTACGAACCCAAAGCCATTTTCTACATTAGAAAACGTTCCAGGTTGGACCAAGAGCTCCGGATCAAATACTCCGATCGGAGACTCCCATTCTTTGGAAACGATGAATGCTCTAACCTCAATTTCATCGAGGAAGACCTCATCCCTTCCAGGCCGTAAAGCAAGCGCAGTGAAGATGGATCCTATATCGAACGACGGCATGATAGTGACCTTCCATACATCATCACTAATTTGTTCTATCTGACTACTACGAATTGTAACCCGAACGGTTGTTGAGCCTGTCCCATCCGGAAATAGCACTCTGACGGTATAGATAGAAGCGGTCTGGAGTATTTTTGGAGTGCGGGTATAGGTCATTTCAACAATCACACTGCTCCGAGCCGAAAACAGGTTAGTAATCTCCACCTCCCCGTCCGGAGGAGTCCGAATATCGACATAAGAATTCCGCCCATTTCGCGTTACAGCTTCCAACGTGTACCGGGTATCATGATCCGCCCTGAATTTAGAGTAGAAAACATGACCCACATTCCCATCTCGAAACGTAATAATCGAATCTCGCCACTCAATAACCTCACCCGTTTCTTTGTTGGTTGAAGTCACCGTGGCATCCAACGGCTCAGCGACGGTGCGCTCAAGAGTACCCTCAATCGGATAGATGCGAACAGATTGCGTATCTCCCTGCGGATTAAAGAAGCCGTAAAAAGTAAAGGCTTGATCCGTCCCAAGAACAGGATCTACTTGCTCATCACAGCCAGAAGCGACGGCTACCAGCAGTACAAACCAAAAAGCGGTAGTGAGGGCGTAAATGTGCTTTTTCATTCAAACTCTAATTTAAGACCGAACGTTGGAATGACCGGTAATTGATCGACACGCCTGAGCGTAAAGACATCCAGATAAAACAAATTCTGTCGATCATAGCCGTTTATAACTCCAGCTAGGGCAGAAAGATGAACGCCATTGCTCAAGTCTACTTCTTTCTCGATGGTCACATCCAACCGATGATAGGTAGGCAAAACACCGTTATAAGGCCGCTCGTAAATCACCCGCCTGCTCCCGGAATCCTGAAATACATCCAAATTTCCATCGACCACCATAAAACCGTCAAACCCGAGTGCTCGACTATATGGGAGTCCAGATCCAAACTGCCAGCGCATATTCAACTCGAACGCTCGAAAGTCGAAAGAAGTAACTGCATTAATCTGATGCCTTCGGTCGTGAGCGGGCCGGAAGTCCAAGTTGTCTTCTCCAAACCACAGTTTGATGGCGTCCTGCTTTGCCGTGTACCGAACGGACGAAATACCGTAGGTCAATAAGCCTGTAAATGGACCCTTTCGGTATTCAGCTCGGAAATCTCCCCCAAAAACCCGGCCCTCAGCAGGTTGTAGCGTGGTTGAAAAACGTGGATACGAAGTCCATTCTGGGATAAATAAGTTGCGCAGCTTCTTTGCATACCCTTCAATACTGAGATCCAGATTGGGCGTGACCGACCTGCGATATCCTGCAATTGCATGCAATGCTTCAGGTACCTTCGTGTTGTCTGGACTTGATGCCCAAGCCGTAAACACGCCAGCAGCATCCCTTCGATCGGCTAAACCGACCACCTCCTGATGGAAAGATCCAAGAGCCAGCGTAAACTCATCCCTATCGCGAGGGCGGACTGCTCTAAAACGGGGCTCGAGAAACCCACTATTTTTGCTCGGAAAGGAATGGATTCGCAATCCACCACGTATAGTCCACCCAAAAAAGTTAGCGATTTCGGGCTCAAGATAAATACCTACTTCGGTCAAATACTCTTTGCGAATGGAAATGCCCTGATACAATCCATCTAGTGCAGATTGTAGCTCCAGCGTACGAGCAAATAGTCCCCATTTAACCTCGCCATTGGCTTTAAAATGGGTGATGTTGACGTTGGTGTTTACGCTTGCCAAACTCGAACTCTTGGCCCCATCTCCACCCAGACCCGACTCTTGCGTGGATTTGAGCCTTGAGGCTGCAATGATGAACTCAGCCATGATCGGAAATGCTCTTGGAAAAACAAGATATCTAGTACTTACAGATCGGTTTTTCCAATCAACATATTCCGGTTCTTCTAGGTCATTTCCTTCGAAGACTGATCCCTTGTCATTTGTCCTCAGCATAGACAAGGAAAGCTGAGTGTTTGAGTTAATGAATGCGTGTGTCTTTGCGAAGAAGTCCCCAAACTCAAAGGGTAATTCGTCGTCTACAAGACGAGAAGCACCATCTTCCATATTCGAACGCCTGTAAGAAACAAGGAAAGACAAGATGTCATCGACAATAGGTCCCTCGAAGGTGAATCCAGACACAAAAGGCGTGGCTGAAGCCGTTCCTGCGTAGTGCTTTTTATTCCCATTTCTGCTCTTTACGTCGATAACAGACGAAATACGTCCACCATACTGACTCGTATACCCGCCGGCGTACACATCTACTGTTTGTAAGATTTCAGATGGAAACGAAGAAAAGAATCCCAAAATATGAAACGGCTGATAAACCCACATACCATCAAGCAAGACCAGGTTTTGCCACGGCTCACCCCCTCTAATGAACAGTTGCCCGCCTCGGTCGCCCACCGAAACGATACCGGGCAACGTCGTCAGATAGTTGACCAAATCTCCAGATATATCGGGTCCGGGAATCATTTCGATATCAGCAGGACGGATGGTCGTCTGCCCAGCAAGTACGCGCGCCGTTCCCGCTTCACGATCGCCTTCGACCACTAGTTCATCTAACGTGGTTTGTTCAATTTCTAATGTAAGGTTGATGATGATTCGATCTGCGCGACCAATCACGAGCGTATCAACGAAGGATTCGAATCCGATAAATGAAGCTCTTAACTCGTAGGTACCGGCTTGAATCTTGGCTAAAGCGTATACCCCATCATTTCCAGAAACTGTGCCTAACCTGAGGCTGTCCGCTTCATAAAGAGCGATATTAACGCCCTGCAGACTCTCGCCATCAATAGCAGCTACTACAGTTCCACGGATAATGGACTGCTGAGCAAGGGCTACCTCTCCCGTTATAGACAGAGACAGTGCTAAAAATCCTGCGATGAGCCATTTTATGCCAGGCGTCTTCATCGCAATCCTCTGCATCGCAATCCTATGCATCGCAATCCTATGCATCGCAATCTGTGAACTACACGAACTACTGATAGATAAACCCTTTTCTTTCATGTGCTAATTCACTTCAATCTGTCTTCTAACTAATGTTTGAGCTCCTGTCTCTTTATGGGTAATACGGACGGCTAGGACGTATGTACCGGAGCGAACTTCTTCCGTTTCCAAGATCAGATACCGCGAATCTGGATTAGAATGAAATTGGTCATCAAATTCAACAGAAACAGCCGCAGATTCTCGTCTACCAAAAATCCGACCCAGTGTAGGCATTAAATCATCCTCAAGTGTGCCGGATACAAGAGCCGCTTGGATCATGATATCTGAACCGAAATATTGTTGCTCGGGATAGGACTCAAAATACAAGTATATAGGTGAACCACGGTCAAAGGATGGCACCGCAACGGGATAAATAGTGTGCCCGTTACGCGAAAATGAGGTTCCAGTCGTAGCAGCATTCGTATTCGCATCAAACTCCCCTATTTCATCGGATTCTTCCACTAAGGTGGCCAATACAAGACTACTGACGGCAATCGGTCCAATAGGATCTGACACCTTGTCTCGGAATGCCGCAAACCCACGAATATCTTCAATCTCCAACGAAATCTGCTGGTTTCCATCTTCCGTTGGATGAACGATGACGTGGGGCACATCGCAGGGCATTTCACTCCAGTGTTTTTTACGACGTAAAATATCCAATAACCGATAGTTCTCGGGCACCGGTCCACCCTGTTTTCGAACAAAAAAGGCCACATTATGTCCAGGTGGCTGATCCGTTTCCGGGAAACAATAAGCCACGACTACCTCCTTTCCGGTGGTTGTCTTAAAGGTCGAAATCATCGCATTCAATTCGAAACGCAATCGATCAGCATGCTGAGATCGTTCTGGATCATCCCTAAACCACTCCTTCGAACACTTAGAAAAATCGGGGACTCCTCTCCCCCGAAGGTGGCAAGGCACCATATTGGGGTTGGAATGGAATATTGGAGTGCCGTATTTCATTATGTCTGTAAATACCCAGTACCTGAACCCGTAATGCAGGACGTACGATGATCCAATTTGAACTTGAATCAAAGGCAGACCGTAACGGATATATACTTCGCCCGGTCGTGTTTCCCATCCCCGATATCCGTGGCTCGGGCGTCCCCACATTAGATCTGCAGCAACCGTTCGGACCTGATGCTCAACGAGGCGTTCATTATCTGGTGTACTCCAGAGGTAATCCATCCCCGCCCAAAAATCTTCGGTTTGGGCGGCATCCGCTTCTTCAAACTCACCCTTTCTAGATGTACTCGTCACCATTTGCGGGTTGGTAAACACCCACCTAGTCTCGTCATCCATCAGAGTAAGACTGTGGTTTAGGGATTTGGTCGCCGATTTATGGTCTCCCTGAAAATAGTGTGACATTCCCACAATCTGATATCCCAATACCTTGTCGGGATAGTCCTTAATGAACTCCTCACCTGAAGACCTGCTGTATTCAAATGACTTGGCCCGAAGAGAGGCTTCAGCCAGCATTCTGAGAGTGAACTCCCTCATATTGCCCGACATCGAAGCCGTAAAAAGATAGTGAAGCGCATCCTCCCTCGCAGCAGATTCTATCTCTGGCCGCATTTGGGGACCATGCGTATTGCCTGTTGCTGCCTCCTCAGGCTGATAGCCAACAAGCGAGGAAGTTCCAGCTAACGAGACTGTGACTTGGTGAATTACTTTCTGCAGGGAAGACCGTCCAATGAATCTATTGTGCTCCCTTCGATAATCCTCGAGCTTAATCATTCCTACGGTTAGATTTCCAAGAACGCTTTCAGGATGGGCCTCCAAGAGATTGAGTGCTCTTTTCTCAAGGGCAAATAGTTTTGCGGTCGGGAATAAACCGGAACCGTACCGATAATCTCTCCAAAGATCTAATTCCACTGCTCTCAACCTGGACCTTTCGGATTTTGGCAACCTCCGAAGCGCCCGCTTCGCGACTGGGGGATCGACCACCGGACCAAACAAGGATATCTCGGCCAAGAACAGCAGTCCATCCGGATCCTTTGGCCATCTTGAAAGAATTTCGTCCGTCTGAAAAGCGGCTAGGTCCCAATCCGCAACCTTAATTGCCTCCGTTACAATACTAACCCTTTCACTCCGAGTCATGCTCTGAGCAAACAGAACAGTATGACCAAAGACAGTCAGAAGTAGAATGATTTTGAGTCGGCGCATGAGCTGGTGCAGGAGCTAGAGGAGACCTAATGTAGAAATCTTGCAGTACCGAGTCAGGGTAGGGGCGCATTATAGCCTTTGTCCAGCCTCATCTGTCCCTCAAGTCATGTAGGGTAATTTCCTACATTGCCAACTGCCGTTCTCCCACATTTGCCCTCAGTCATCGTACCGATTGCTTTTCAGTCGATCTAAACGACGTTTAGAATCTCGATCAGCAATATCAGCACGCTTGTCATATAGCTTTTTACCTTTGCCAATTCCCAATTCCAATTTTGCTTTTCCATTCTTGAAATAGAGCTTCAAAGGAATAATTGTATACCCTTTTTGACGAGCGGCCTTGTCTAGTTTTTCTATTTCCCTACGGTGCATGAGTAGCTTCCGAGGACGCAAGGGCTCGTGATTAGCTCTATTTCCATGAGCATAGGGCGCAATGTGACATCCACGCAGTGCCAATTCTCCTGACTCGACGCTACAGTATGCTTCCTGTAAATTGGCTTTTCCCTCTCTTAAAGACTTCACTTCTGTCCCGGTAAGGACCATGCCCGCTTCAAAACGCTCCTCGATGTGATATTCGTAGGTCGCTTTTCTGTTTTTCGTAATGATTTTGATAGAATCACTCATGCTTGGGCATCTTCATCTTCATCGGGGGGAAGACTTGCGAACATGACTGGATTGATTTCTTCTGTCAGTCCATAAAAGTATAAGTGGTCGCACATTTCAGTTAAACTAGCGACTGCTAAGTCATCCAATCGCATACGCAGATCGTTTAAAAAGAAGGATTCCATTTCAGGATTATCGTTCCATTTTTTCGAAAATGCTACTCGGTTATCATCAATGGCAATCATCGCATCTCTAACCGCACGAATTACATCTGGACCTGCCGCTCCTTTTCGTGTCGCAAATACAGCCCAAACGAAAGGATAACTGGTTAGCTCGTACCATTCTTGGGCGAGATCTATCGTTATTGGATCTACGTCTGAGGCAGACGCATCGCCTTCCAGGGGAACGCTAATTAGCGCATGAGGAGATAACTCTGCGGGTAGGTCGTCTCTTTCATTAAGGGCTACAACTGTTCCGTAATGTTCTTTGAGCACTACGGCTGCCACGAGGGCGGACAGACTACCTTCGTTCCCATGTATGATCCCCAGTGTTTTTGATCCGAGCGTTTGGCTCACGGTCAGAATGGCATAGGGGTTATTCCATGTTGAAACGGCGACAGCCGGCAGAATATCAAAATCCTCTGGGTGCGCAAGGGCTAAATCAGATGGAATAAGAGCAACATCTGCGATTCCGTCGCGCAACTCCTTCAGTATCTCAGTCCGAGCCATTGGATACACTCCCTCTCCGAAAGCCGTTTTAAAGCCTTCGAGCACGGGATAGGTGACCGGATTATTCCAAATTGCAATCTTCATGGTGGTAGTGTACGGAATTGCAGAAAACAAGACGCGGGCCGTCGGCGACAAAGTCG
>DKOG01000056.1 GCA_002469915.1 Bacteroidetes bacterium UBA7368 | reverse complement strand
TGTTGAGTTCTTTATCGACATAATCCCCACATCCTAAAGACGTCTTAGTCTTCTAGATTGTACAATCCTTTTACAACGTTCCAATCTGTGTAATCAATGGCCTTTTTGCCGAAAAAGAAACCATCGATGACGACCGCCTTCATTTCACGATCTGGAAGCAAACCGAAGTCAATGGCAGCTGTCGAGGACTCGTAAAAGACTTCCAAAAATCCGTCTTCAAAGCCAAATCCAAGGGAAACGGTGTAGTCCACTGCTGGAAGATCCGCTGACTCGACTCCGAATGTGTACGGCATCGCAGTCCAAGTGCCTTGATCTCTAAAAAACATCAAGACGGCACCTTCATCAACAACCAAGGGAGTGATATCTGGAACGTCATATTGAACAGATGCCACCGTATTGATGATTACCGCGTCAGCAAGCAGAAAGTCAAAGTTGAGTGAGAATACATTTGCATTTCCAGGAGGCCCCTCAGGACCTACACCCTCTTCGATAACGCAACCGGTAGAACCGATCAATAAAAGCAATAACAATAGTTTGGAAACGGTATTCAACATTTTCGTAGCCCCCGCACCTTGAGTAGGCACATGATAATTAAGGTCGTTGGCTAGACCCAACCAAACCCCGAGCCGAAACGCGATCTTCATCACTTTGACCCATTTTGGCCCATTTAGAGCGGTGCAGGTCTTTCAAGTGTATAGTATTCAAGACAAGTGACCGTTTTAAACTGTCCACAAGCGTTGATTTTGGCTAGATGCCCAGAAACCCAAAGGCGAATTTCAGGTTGTGCTCTTTCCACCGTTTATTAGTCGGGCACCACCCGATCTAAGCACCCTTATTTGAAAGAGAATGATTCACGCTGTCATTATGGCCGGAGGCATTGGAAGTCGATTCTGGCCCATGTCACGCCGAGAAAATCCGAAGCAATTTCTGGCTGTCACCGGAGCCGATACACTGATCCAGAATACCCTATCCAGACTTTCGGGTATTGTACCGCACGAAAATTGCTACGTGGTCACCAACGAGCGGTATGTAAAGCAGACGCAGGATCAGCTCCCTTCCATCCCGATGGAAAACATCCTGGCCGAGCCGATTGCGCGTAACACTGCCCCATGTATAGCCTACGCTGCGTTCAAGATTCATCAGAAAGATCCAGACGCTATCATTGTGGTGTTGCCGGCAGATCATGTAATTGGTAATGTGCGCAAATTCCATGAGGCCCTCAAAGTCAGTATTGAAGCTGCGAAAGAAGAACGCGCCCTGGTTACTATCGGTATCGAACCAGACCATCCCGCAACTGGATACGGGTACATACAATTTGACCCGGAAGACTCGAGTAAAGAAGATGGGCTCAAAGCCCTGTTCGTAAAGACGTTTGCCGAAAAACCGAACATCCAAACAGCCGAACGCTTTTTGGACTCTGGAGACTTTCTATGGAACAGTGGGATGTTTATCTGGAGAAGTGATTCCATCTTGGAAGCTCTAGAAACTCATCTACCAGATGTCCATTCGGCCTTCCTTCCCTTGGAAAACGTAGAACCATCGGCCGACGATACCGCATTGGTAACTGCTGCCTACAAAGCATGCCCTTCTATTTCCATCGATTACGGTGTGATGGAACAGGCCGCAAAAGTCTATGTGGTTCCGGGTTCATTCGATTGGAATGATGTCGGCGACTGGAAGGCCGTCTATGACCTTGCTGACAAAGGAAAGGCTGGCAATGCGATTGAAGGAAATGCTATCGTTCATGACGCTAGTCGTTGCCTAATTCAAGCCGGAGACAAATTAGTCGCAGTTGTTGGCGTGAATGATCTCATTGTAGTCAACACAGACGATGCGCTCTTAGTGTGCCACCGAGATTCGTCTCAACGCGTGAAAAACGTGGTGGATTATTTATACGCTAATCAATTGGATCAGTACGTCTAAATCCTTAGACGTTTTTTAACAAACTAGAGCGAATCCTCCACTCGGTACTGACGTAAGGGTCATAATTTGACCACTCAGTCACTTTTTATACTGGTGGTCATTTCTGAAATCAAGGAATGATATCCCGTAGCATAAAGATCGAATGGAAATCACGCTATCTAGAAAAGACCGAGAGCGGCTTCATCGCCGAAATGACATCTTGCAAGCTGCGCAAGAGGTTTTTGCGGAGAAAGGATACAATCAAGCCACGCTCGAACAATTAGCTCTGAAAGCAGAGTTCGGAAAAGGTACGCTGTACAACTACTTTCCCGGCGGAAAACAAGAAATTCTCCTGTCCATTTTCGAAGCCCTTTACGACCAATTGTGCGAACTCATCGCACACACGTTCGAAAAGAAGAATGGCCACTCGTTTCGGCTTCAGTTACACCAACTCATCGAGGAAATGCACAGCTTCTTTCATAAGAAGCTCGATCTTTTCGTGATTCTCATCAGGGAAGCTCATCGGCTCACATCTAGCGACGATCCAGCTCCGCAGGTTTTTTTCAGTCAACAAAGGAATCGAGCCATTGATGCTCTAGCCATTCCTATTGCTAGAGCTGCTAAAAATAGCGAAATCAAGTTCGACTCCCCCCACTTCTTGGCACATATGATTATGGTCAATATTAATGGTGTGCAGATGAAGTCCTGTAAAGGGATGAGCTACGACTACGATGATGAAAGTGGCCCACACACGTCTCGTGAAATGGCGGACTTCCTAACAACTATGATACTCGACGGCCTGGGAAATCCGGATAACGCCGCTCAAACTCAAGCGTAATAAACATGAAGACTTTTTTCACCCGACTGCTTTTTAGTCTGACGATTGCCCTCCTCGCAATGGGCACGCTAGGCATGCTGAATGAAGCAGCTGCTCAAGAGACGAAAAAGCGTGTTTCGCTAACGATGGAAGAAGCCATCCAGATCGCATTAGTGGAGAACCTGGCTCTTCAGAATGTTCGACTGGATATGGACAATGCTAACGCCCAAATAAAAGAAGGTTGGGCCGAGCTTTATCCTAAACTCGATATCAACGCTTCTTACACGAGAAATGTACGCTCAGCTAACCCCTTCGCGGGATCTGATGCAGGCGGGCTGTTTGAAACACTTGGTTTCATAAACTGGCTCTCCTTCAATGAGCAAGCTCGAACGGATGCAGATGCAGGAACAGAGCCCATCTCCATTAATGAGTATTTCTTACGTCAGCAGCAGGGATACCAAAACGCCGGCATTGTCTTCGAATCGTCTGATAACCCGTTCAGCGTACCCAACATGTACATGAGTGGGTTGTCAATTACGCAGAAGCTGTTTGACGGTCGCGTGATTTACGGCGCCTACGGTGCATCGAAATGGTTAAAACCATTCAACGAGATGGCCATTTCACGACAGGAGCAACAACTAGTTGATCAGGTCAAAACAGGGTGGTACGCCTCCCTCCTTCTTAAAGAGCAAGTACACGTCCTTACGCAAAGTGTGCAGCGTGCAAAGCGCACGTTGCATGAGGTGTCTAGACAAGTCACTCAGGGTGTTTCACCCAAGTTTCAGCGGCTATCAGCAGAAGTCGAGGTGGCCAATCTTGAAACCCAGTTCGTTCAGGCAGAGACGGCAGCGGCTGGTGCAGTGGATAATTTAAAACTGCTTTTGGGTATTCCAGCTGACTATGTGGTTGATATCCTAGATCATCTAGAATCAGACCTGGATGCTTCCTTTATGGGAGTGTCCACTGCGGAGGCCATGATTACAGCGCTCGATCGAAGACCGGACTTGAGACAAGCAACCATCGGTGTTGAACTAGAAAAGATTCAGCTTCAAGTTGCCAAATCAGAGTTCTTGCCAACAATTGATGCCTTTGCCAACATCAATTACATCGGAAATGTACCTGATAATCGAACGGTGGTGCGATCCAATTCCGACGACCCATTCAGCTTCACTTCCTCTGAAAGAGATTATTTCGATTCGTCTTATTGGGACCGAAGCGTAAATGTTGGTCTTCGCCTCTCATGGAACATTTTCAATGGTTTTGCATCTCGGCAACGCGTTCAGCAGCGGAAAATTTCTATGCAGAAGTCAAAAAACGACACCGAGTTCTTGACTCAAGCGATCCGAGTTGAAGTTGAATCCGCTCTCCGAGGAGTACGCTCGGCCCACACTCGTATGCTGAATCAGCAAAAAAATGTTGATCGCGCCGAACTGAATTTCAAATATGCCGAAGCGCGCTTAAAAGAAGGAGTAGCTACCCCGCTTGAAGTCCGCTCGGCTTCTGATCAACTAGATCAAAGTCGACTCGGATACCTCCAAGCCGTACACGATTTCCTTGTAGCCCGAAGCGCCTACGAAACAGCCATGGGTATGTCAGATTCGGGAATTAACTAATTCTCTCTATCAGACTAACCGTACGAATTTTAATCCTTATGTCCCGTTCTAGTATCATGCGAACGTTTTACCTATTTCTTTTCTCTTTCGCCCTCCTTCTGGCAGGGTGCGCCGAAGCACCAGCTTCGACGGACGCCAAAGCAGACGCTACCCCGGCAGTTTCTAAACGCGTTGTAAGAGTTAATACAACGACCGTAGCACTATCTCCCTTCGAGGAAATCATTCCGATAACCGGAGTTGTGGACGCACCGAATGATGCGTCCCTCTCGGCCCAGTCTGCGGGTACGATTACCAGTCTGGTGCAAGTCGGAACCACTATCAGCAAGGGCGAAGTCATCGCTCGTCTGGATGACCGTCTGATGATGGCTGCTCTTGAGCAATCTAAGGCCAATCTGACCTCCGCCAAGGCTTCTGCTGATTTCGCAGAAGACACCTTCCGCCGCCAAGAGCCACTCTACGCAGACTCTATTATTTCTGCCATTGAGTTCGAAAATGCACGCACCCAATTGAATCAGGCGCGTGCCTTTCTCGCCCAAGCAGAAGCTACTGTGTCGCAGGTCGAACAGCAGTTGGAAAACACCTTCGTTCGCGCTCCATTTTCAGGAACTGTTGAAGAACGATTTGTGGAAACAGGCGAACAAGTTGTCCCTGGTTCACCCATCGTCCGAATCGTAGACACTCGACATCTCAAAATCAGAGCTGGCGTACCGGAAAAGTATTCGTCGGATATCAAAGTTGGATCACCTGTTTCCATTTCGTTCAAATCCTACGGTGGTGACCTCCTGCGCTCGGGCGTTTCCTTCGTAGGGAGCGTGATCAACCCAAAGAATCGCACATTCACGATTGAGGTTGACATCAAAAATGATGGAAAGACGCTCAAGCCGGAAATGATCGCTGATGTATTGGTCACCCGTCGCCAGCTTACCGATCAAATTGTACTTCCTCAGACAGCCATTTTGATAGATGAAAACGGCTCAAGTGTGTACGTCGTAGATCGGTCCGGAGGCGAGACTGGAACGGAACTGAGGCCCATCGAACTCGGCCCTTCATATGGTGGATTCACGGTCATTTCCACGGGGCTCGATGTAGGCCACGAGGTGATTACGACCGGCCAGACCATGGTTGCTGAGGGTGATTTGCTTGAGATCTCATCCAACAACGCTCAGTAGGCCTTCAAGAACGCTTTTTCAATGAGTACCTGACCACAATTTGGTCGCTTCACCCATTAGGTTATGAAAATTACGAACACTGCCATCAAGTACAGAACGACCGTTCTGGTCCTGACGGTTGTCCTCGTGTTAGGTGGAATCTACAGTTACATTACGATTCCAAAAGAGGCTAATCCTTCCATTGAGATCCCGAATATAGTTGTTACGACCATCTATCCGGGCGCCTCTCCAGATGACGTGGAATCCCTGCTAACCCAACCGATTGAATCGGAAATTCAGGTTATCAACGGAATTAAAGCCATTCGGTCTACTTCTACAGAGGGCGTTTCCAGCATCGTAGTTGAATTCGAGCCTGACATATCTATTGATGAGGCCTTTGCTAAGGTTCGAGATAAGGTGGATGTGGCCAAGGCTGAGTTGCCATCGGATGTAGACGAGCCGATCGTTAACGAAATAGATATGTCAGAATTCCCCATTCTGTCTATTAATCTTTCTGCTCCCTATCCGCTGACCCGATTAAAAGTCGTCGCGGAAGAACTCCAAGATGTGCTTGAAGCCATTCCCAGTGTACTTGCGGTTGATCTTATTGGAGGCTTAGACCGAGAGGTCAGCATTAATGTGGACTTGGCCCGTCTACAAGGGTACAATTTGACCTTTAGGGATATCGTGAACGCGATATCCGATGAGAACACCAATGTACCTGGTGGCTCGGTAGACGTAGATGAACTCAATTACCTAGTACGCATCGACGGAGAAATACAATCTCCGGAAGAGCTGCGTGATATTGTGATCAAAAGTCCTGACGGACGCCCCATTTATATTCGCGACATCGCAGACGTCGAGTTCGGCTTTAAAGAAAGGTCCTCGTATTCCCGCCTTGCCATCTATCAAGAAGAGGACGCAAACGGCGAACTATTCGAATACACGGGTGAAGATAGGGCCATGCTTCCGGTCATTAGTCTGAATGTTAAGAAGCGATCCGGCGAGAACATACTGGAAACCGTTGACGAGGTGGGCGCGGTACTTGACGGCTATGTCTTCCCTACCGGTACTCAGGTCATTATTACCGGAGATCAATCCGTTTTCGTTGAAGACCTGATCACGGATCTCGAAAACAATATTATATCGGGTCTGATCTTCGTGATCGCCGTTCTCCTGTTTTTCCTGGGAGCCCGAAACGCTACGCTAGTGGGCCTCGCGATTCCCATGTCGATGCTGTTGTCCTTCATCATATTCCAAGCGCTTGGATACACTCTAAACTTCGTGATCTTGTTTTCGTTGATCATCGCGCTTGGCATGTTGGTAGACAATGCAATCGTTATTGTCGAGAACATTTACCGTTTCCGAGAAGAGGGCTACTCTCGATTCGAGGCGGCAAAGTTGGGAACCGCCGAAGTAGCCGGTGCTGTCATAGCCTCTACAGCTACAACAGTCGCTGTATTCTTTCCCATGCTTTTCTGGCCGGGTACGATCGGCGAATTCATGAGTTGGATGCCGCTGACACTCATTATTGCTCTGGTCGGCTCCCTCTTCGTGGCCATCATCATTAACCCAGTGATAACCGGCATCTTTGTCAAACTAGACGATGAAGAAACAGAAGAACGTCCGGTCTTCACGCGACGCGTATTTACCGGTATCATCTTGGTACTGGGATTGGCGCTTGGTTTGGCGAACTGGAAAACTCTGCTTGTATTGGTGATCGCTGTACCGGGCGTTCTGATCTTGCATCGTTTCCTATTCAAACCAATAGGGGATAATTTTATCAAAACAAGCCTTCCTCTATTCATTGATAGATATCGGGCCGTACTAAATTGGATGCTTGAAAGGGACTATTCAGGTAAACAAGCCCTTCTGAGAAACACATTTTCTCTAGGCAGCTTCACCCTTGGCTTCTTCCTACTCCTTGTTTCGTTATTAGTAAGTAGTACGCTCGGCGACACCTCAAGTATGTTATTCATGGCTCCGGGTGGCATTTTGCTCGCTTTAGGTGCCCTTGGCGTTCTCATTCATACGTTCGAAGGAGCTATCATTGGAAAAAATTACAGCATCAAGGCCGGTATCCTCCTCACTGTTCTAGCTGCGCTCTTTCTGACGCTGATGTGGATGCTTGAAAAGGATGTCGACATTTCGACGGCTGCCAACTTACTCATTTTCCCGCTTCTGATAGCAGGTGCTGGCTTGGTCGGTAAGCTTTTTGTTAGCCGTTCTCACCTGATTCTCACAGACAACAGATCCATCTTGCTTAATGGATCTGTTGGTTCACTAATCTTGATCATATTCATGTTCGCCTTAGCGCCAACAGGGGTTGAGTTCTTTCCAAATACTTCTCCCCGTCAGGTTAAGGTAACGACGGAAGGTCCCTTGGGAATGAACCTGGATGCAAGTAATGAGATTGCTGAGGAAGCGCGAAAAAGGCTCGAAGCCCTTCTTTCTGGTAATGACATGACGCGTGAGAACATCAAGAACATGTCGGTGAACGTAGGTGTGAGTTCTGATGCCCAATTCGGGGGCTCGTCCGCAAGTCCGGAACGGTCTCGAATAACGTTCAACCTCGTGGACTATCCAGCACGATCTGAGGATAGCTTCCTCACCATGGAGCGAATCAGAACCCAGCTGTCTGGTATACCTGGAGCCGTAATCACTATTGACAAGGACCAGGATGGTCCACCAACGGGTCCGCCTGTCAATATTGAAATCACAGGGCCCGATTTTGGAACGATCACTCAGATTACAGATGACATTAGATCTCAACTACGCTCCGCATCTGAGACTCAATCCATTCCTGGACTGGTTGATGTAGAGGACAACCTGAGTTCTGGACGGCCCGAAGTTCAGGTTCGTATTGACCGCGAAAGAGCTGCGCGTTTTGACATTTCTACTCGAAAAATCGCTTCCACAGTCAGAGCCGCCATTAACGGTATCGAAGCCGGCAAGTACCGGGAGAATGAGGACGAATATGACATATTGGTTCGTCTGAGAGAGGGTGATCGCTCTTCGCTAGAAAGCCTTAGAGATCTCACCATCCTCGAAGAAGGCACTCAGATACCCTTAGTATCTGTTGCGGATCTGGAAGTAGGAAGCGGACTGGGTAGTGTGACTCGCTTAGACCTTCAACGTGTTGCATTGGTCACAGCAAATGCGGCTCCTGGCTTCAATAGTGCTGCTATTCTTGGCGAAGTCCAAGCCACATTGGCTGACTATGAAGCTAATATGCCTGCTGGATATACCCTCAGTTACACGGGTGAAAGTGAAGAGCAAGCCGAAAGCTTTGGATTCTTGACCATAGTGATGATCGTCGGCGTTTCATTGATTTTTATGATTCTAATCGCCCAGTTCAATCTCATTTCGTCCCCATTTATCATCATGGTAGCTGTTGGCTTCTCCTTGATAGGGGTTATGCTTGGGCTCATTTTGACGCGTACTCCCTTTGGTTTAATGACCTTTATTGGTCTGATTTCGCTAGCTGGCATCGTGGTCAACAACAATATCGTGTTGATAGACTACACCATGCAGCTCAGGAATCGAGGCGTGAAGAAGCATGACGCAATTATTGAAGCCGGTGCTACGCGCCTTCGTCCGGTGCTGCTAACGGCGCTCACAACCGTACTAGGACTCATTCCCTTAACCTTCGGTATCAATATTGATTTCGTTGGCCTCCTAACCGACTTAGATCCCAACTTTCAATTTGGCTCTGAAAACACTCAGTTTTGGGGTCCAATGGGAACGGCCATCATTTCGGGTCTTACCTTCGCAACGTTCCTTACCCTAGTTATTGTGCCAGTGATGTATTCAGCGTTTGATTCCCTTGCGATACGACTTCAGGTCGCGTTCAAAGGTGAAGCCTACCTTTCTGAAGCAACCATTGCTGCCCAGTCCACCGATAACCCTTAACGGATCCAGATGCGCAACCTCTCGGAATTCTCTGATTCACACCTCAGAATTTTTGACCGGCCAGATGTACCTGATACGGCTTCCATACGAGACGTATACCTAGTTGGGATTTGTGGAACAGGGATGGGCTCGCTTGCAGGCTTGTTCCATGAAGCGGGCTTTGAAGTCCGGGGTTCAGATGCGGCTACTTGGCCGCCCATGAGCGATCGTCTTGAGGCGCTGGGAATACCAGTCAAAGAAGGGTTTGATGCAGATAATCTACGTCCAGTACCGGATTTAACCGTCGTTGGTAATGCCTGTACTCCGACCCATGTAGAAGCGGCATTTGCTCGTGACCAAGGATTGGTACAGATGTCACTTTCTGAAGCGGTGGCTCACTTTTTCATTCAAGATCGACGCTCACTCGTAGTAGCCGGAACACACGGTAAAACGACGACGACCAGCCTTATGGCGCACGTTTTCAGAAGTGCTGGTCGAGATCCAGGTTTTCTGGTGGGAGGCGTAATGAATAATGGGAATCAGAGTTATGCGGTCGGATCTGGTCCCCATTTCATTATTGAAGGGGACGAGTATGACACGGCGTACTTTGACAAGCGGCCCAAATTCATGCACTATCGCCCATCGACGGCCATAGTGACCTCTGTTGAATTTGACCATGCCGACATCTACCAGTCAATGGATGACTACCGAGAAGCATTTGGAGCTTTTGCCCAATCGGTACCCGAGAATGGTCTTTTAGTGCTCTGTACAGATGACGAAGAAGTCAGAAAGCTGGAAAGTCAGGCGTCTTGCCGAATCAAAACCTACGGATTGGACTCCGGGCGAGCAGACGTTTCCGCTGTGCGAGTTAAGACCGGGTCAGATGGTCAGCGCTTCGACTTGGTTAGTGATGGTACAATTCAGGGCCGATTGTGGCTACCACTTAGCGGTAAACATAATCTGCAAAATGCACTAGCCGTTGCAACCGTGGCGCTGGACGAAGGGTTAACCATTGAAGAAATTGCAGCTGGGTTTGGCTCCTTTCAAGGTATTCAACGTCGGCAGCAGATTAGAGGTAAGGAAGCGGGCGTAATAGTCGTGGATGACTTTGCTCACCACCCGACAGCCGTGAAAGCTACTGTTCAGTCCGCCTGTGAGCGCTGGCCCGACAGACGGGTAGTAGCCGTTTTTGAACCGCGGTCTAATTCCAGTAGAAGGAAGGTATTCGAAAAAGGATACGCAGATGCCTTCTCTCAGGCGGGCGCTGTTTTCCTGAGCCGGCCCCCTTTCCGGCATAATGACCGGAAGGAGGACTTCATGGATATTAACGCGGTAATCGATCAGATTCGATTGCACGGAGCATCGGCCGCCGCCGCTGAAGGGGCAGATAATCTTCTACCCCTAATCCTCGAGGAATTGAAGCCAGGAGATGTTGCTCTAGTTATGAGCAATGGCGGTTTTGGGGGAATCCATGAGCGATTGCTCACCGCCCTTAAGAATCGATAGGCTATACAGCCCCATTCCTACGATCTTATTCCTGTATAACTTGCACACAGGTCTGGAGTCCGTCCTTCTCAGGTAGTATGTTCCGTTTCTTAGGTTAAGGACATGACCCAACCCGATTTTAACTCCCTTGTAGATTCTGTAATCGCCTCGATGGGCGGCAGCCCGACTTCAGCTGAAGTCGAGGCTGCCGCCTTGCGCATACTAGATGGCTCCTCGGATTCATCATCCTCAGACTCATCACCGGGTGAGTTGAAGGCGTTGGAGGCCATTCAAATCTCTGTTTCTCTAGCCTCCTGCACAAGCCGGCGAGCCCCTACCCAACATGCTAGGGTATACGACAAGATCAGACGAGCAGGCGATCGGATTAAATTGGTTTTACACGATGTTGCCAGAGCCTACTCTATTCCCGTACCACCGGTTGAGTTAGTACTGCGGGACACCACTACGTTGATGGCTGGTCACCCCAACTTGGAATGGCTAGCACTCTCCGCCACCATTCAGCAAGCTGCTGTTGATGCATCTATTGCTGTAGTTAGAGCTCCCTTTCTGGATTTATCCTTACCTGAATCTTTTCAGATATTAGATCTCATTCCTGAATTGTTGGACCTCGGAGCTCCATTGCAGCCCACGATTCAGATTGGTACCGACGGAGCTTTACCTCCGTTGGAAATTCTGCACGCTTTGGCAACGGGTATGGGTATTCACAACCGGTCTAAGTCGTCCAAAGACGCAAGTGCATCCATTGTCGTAAACGGTTGTGAGCGTAGAGCTTATGGCCACCGTGTTCACACAGAGTGTGAAGCAGTCTCAGTGGTACTTTCGGATAGTGATCAACTCCGTCACGCAGAAGATTTTGGCCAGTCACTGACACGCGTATTGGGACCACAAAGTCGCCTTTTACATCTTGAAGTACGGCTCAGCTCGGCTGAAAATATCCCCAGACAGGTCGTACATCCTGTACTAAACTCCTCCGTAACGGTATCTACCCTATTAGACGGTCTTCCTGTTTTGGGTTCTGCACAAAACCGACTGTCAATTCCGAAAGATTTTGCACCCGATCAGATGGTGAATCTACTAAACGATAGATTGGCCGTACCGGCCGGTGCTGGAAAACTTGCTGGAATCGTGATCGATTTCAGGCCTTGGTAGCCTATGCTGATTTCCGTTACCCCGTTACCACTAGAATTACGTCATCCCTTCCGGATAGCTCACGGCACAAGCACAATTCGTCACAATGCCTTAGTTCAAATCGGGGCGGGATATGGAGAAGCGGCCCTACCTCCCTACTACCCAACTACGTTTGATGAAGTCGAAGACTACGTCTCTTCCAATGCTGACTTAATCACTGCTTGCGTTTCAGATCCTGATTTTTCGATTACTACACTAATAGACTCCCTCCCGTTTGGTCCAACACCCGCTTTAGCAGCTATTGATATGGCGCTGCATGACCTATTTGGCCAGCGATTGAATGCTCCATTGTTCAAAATATTCGGGTTGGACCCCAATAGAATTCCCCACAGCACGTATGCCCTTCCCATTCCCACCTCATTGAACCATCTCGATGAGCAGTTAGATGATGTCATTCATTTTCCTTTTCTGAAGCTAAAAATTGGTTCTGGCGATGTCGAGTTCGATAAAGCGATCGTGCGCCACACCAGAGAGCGCTTTGCGGGCCGACTATGTGTTGACGTTAATTCAGGTTGGTCTATAGATATGGCCATACATGCGATTAAAGATTTGCAAGATTGTACCCTTGAGTTTGTCGAACAGCCCATTCAGGCAGACGATATCGATGATTGGCACCTATTGAAGCGCTTGCTCCCTGATGGCGGGCCGCCTCTGATTGCCGACGAAAGTGTACAAGGTCCTGATCAAATCCTAGAGCTTGCAGGCGCGGCAGACGGAATAAATATCAAACTGGCAAAATGTGGCGGGATTCAGGTAGCACGCCAAATGATTTCCTTAGCCCGTTCCCTTGACCTCTCCGTGATGCTAGGATGCATGATCGAGTCTTCGGTTGCGCTAACTGCAGCCGCCCATTTAGGAGCCCTGGTGGACTACTTAGACCTAGACGGGCAACTACACCTGGCGCAAGACCCATTCGAAGGCCTAACCTTTGATGCTGGAAAAATTCGATTACCGAAACGCCCGGGCTTGGGTGTTCGTCCCCGCAGCACCTAAATCAGGTTAATCTTGTTTTAACGACCGCAAGTCCAGTGATGGCTCTGTGTACTGGGCACCGATCTGCAATCTGCATAATGCGCTTAATTTGAGCCTCCGTTAGCTCGTCTCCAAGTAGCGTCACCTCGCGTTCGAACACATGAACTCGACCTTTTGCATCAGGTGGAAGGTCATCCCCTTCGTATTCTGTTACCGGAATCGCGCGCTTACTGAGCTTCACGTGGATGCCTTCCAACGGCCATTCTTTCCGGTCTGCGTACATTCGCAACGTGATCGATGTACAACTTCCGAGTGCGGCGAGCATCAAGTTATTTGGAGTAGGTCCTAGGTTCGTCCCCTCCAACTCCAAGGGCTCGTCCACCACAATAGTGTGCCCGTTTGCAATGACTTCCGTGTAGAAACGGTCCTGTCCAGTACGAACTACTACGCTCATCTCCTCCTCTTCCTTGCCTTTCGCCTCTGGTTGGCTCAGGTCTAAATAACGCATAGACCATGCGCTTAAAACTGAGCCTACATATCGAGCATCCTGTTCTACGCTTAAAAGATGATCTGCCGTATCGAGCGAGACAAAACTCTTCGGATGTTTGGCTGCATCATAAATCTTTGCAGCGTTATCAATGCCAACAAGAGTGTCCCCGGGAGCGTGCATCACCATCAAGGCGCAATCAAGGGACGCTACAATCTCAGCACAATCAATGCTGTTTAGATCATCGAGAAAAGACTGATTAATCGTAAACGAACGCCCTGCAATCAAAATCTGAGCCTGTCCGGTTTCCTTGATTTCAGCTTCAGCATGGGCAAATAAATTTTGTACATGACCGGGATCGTATGGAGACCCAATCGTAGCTACGGCACGAACCGACTTTAGAGAGGACGCCGCATGCAAAACAGCGGTTCCTCCAAGCGAATGACCAACCAGAAGTGAGGGCGCCTGGTGATGCTCTTCGAGCCAATTGCACACGCTGTCAATGTCGCTCATATTGGTTAAAAAGCCGGAATCGGAGAAGGAACCATCGCTCTGCCCCAAACCCGTGAAATCAAACCGGAGAACAGCATATCCAGCGGTTGTAAGCGACCTACTAATGTGTTTTACGGCCCTCAGATCTTTGGAACAGGTAAAACAATGAGCAAAAAGAGCATAAGCCAGGGGCTCACCATCAATGGGAAGGTCCAGAAGAGCTGCCAGTTGCACGCCCTCGTGATTCAGAATATTGACTCTCGACGTTCTCACTTCCGGCTCCAACTTTTCAAAATGTATAGATAACGGTGTCAGGAGATAACCCTTTGGGAACGACCGTTTTTTCTGCGAACAAAAAAGGACCGCTTTGATCCATGTGTACAACGGTTGAACAGCGAGTACCATATCTAGGAGATTGAATACAAATCGGAGATAGCAAACGCTCTTTTTCCAGGGTTACTCCTGTCTTTGGAAGATCTTTGTCAGCAGCGATAGAGTTATCCATCATTACGTCTAAGAACGTGGCATCTGGACGAGGACTTGCCTTCAATCGCGCATCCAATGCGTCTTTTCCTTTGAGCACTTTGGGCCAAGGCGAATCAAGTAGGTGATTGCTAAGTCCATACGTTCCACCGCCAAGGAGCACAGGTCCAGATGCTGAACGGTTAGAGTAATATCCCAGAGATTTCCCATCAAAAACCAACAAGTTAAACCCGTTGAAGCGGTCCGCCTTGTCCTCAACCCGCTTCAGGTAGTCCAGGGCTGTGCTATTCCCTTCCAAAAAGCCGACTGGAAGTCCACCTCTTGACTCAGCGCCATCAACGACCTGACCGGGCTCACGATAATTGGTAACGCCCGCAAAACGCCCTGATGTGTGCATACCCATCCACGTTCCCCCTGCTACCAAATCCTTACCCGCAAGTAGTTGACGATCTCCCTCCCAAAAACCAGCTTGGGCCGTCTCACGCAGATAGAATTCATCTCTGTTAGCTAGTACCACTAGCTGATTGTTGAGCTTCGGTTCAAATGAAAAGAGGATGAGACACATTAGACGCGGCGTTCGATTACAAGGACATATGGGGGGACTCCGACAACATTCAGCGATTGGTGTTTCATGACCACGAATTGTTTCGGGTCCAACGCAGAAATCATCTGCTCAACAGAAAAAGCTTCAGCCTCTCCCCCGGCATGACCTCTGTACACTACCATGATCACGGCTCCACCAAGAGCGATAATCTGTAGCGCGTGACTAAGTGCTTCCGTGGTTGTCTCAGGCTTCGTAATTAGCGTTTTGTCTCCACCAGGTAAATAACCAAGATTGAAGACCACTACCGTAGGAGTGGGGTGTCCTTCTACGATTTGATTTAATGTGGAATGACATGCATGCACAAAATGGACGTTCCTAACCGATGCAGGAAGTCGCTTGCGAGCTCGTTCTAGTGCTGTTGCTTGAATATCAACAGAAATGACCCGTCCTGTTTCACCAACTAAAGAACGTAGGATAGCTGTGTCTAGTCCATTACCGCACGTCGCGTCTACCACGCAATCTCCAGCGTTGACAGACTCTTTTAGAAGGATTCGAACCAGATTCGTGGCCTTAGTAATCATTTGACTGAACTGAGTGTAAAGAAACCCTATCTTTCACGGGTGCTTTCTGATAGATGCCTTATATATGTCATCGACTTTTGAAAGCCCTCTGAACACGCTCCTGCACTTTTTAGACCAAGCATGCTTTTTCAAGACAAAGACAAACCGGTCCAAGTAAGCCTCTCCGAGGGGAGAAGTTACGAACTAGCGTTTGGTCCGCTATCCGAATTGCCTCTAAAAATGAGAGAAGCCGGACTCCGTCCGGGAAAGTGTGTAGTTGTAACAGACACTAACGTGGCGGGACACTATCGTGCTACATTAGATGCGATTCTACAGTACGATGGATGGGACCCTTTAATCCTTACCCTACCGGCAGGAGAAGAAACCAAATCCCCGAAGCCATTACAGGCCATCTACGATGCGGCTTTGGCTTGGAATATCGATCGTCAAACTCCCGTTCTAGCCCTTGGAGGCGGTGTCATTGGTGACTTAGCGGGCTTCGCTGCCTCTAGCATTTTGCGGGGCGTTCCGTTTGTACAGATTCCAACCTCCCTTATTGCACAGGTCGATTCCTCGATTGGTGGAAAAACGGGGATCAATCATGACGAAGGTAAAAACCTGATAGGGGCGTTTTATCAGCCGAGACTCGTGCTCATTGATACAAAACTACTCTATACCCTACCCAGAAGAGAATGGTCTAGTGGTCTTGCCGAGATCATTAAACATGCATTGATTCAGGATGAACCTTTTTTCGCCTGGATGGAATCTACCATGCCTCAGATCTTGGCGCGAGATCCAGCTGTAATAGATGATCTAGTCTATCGCGCAGCCGCCATCAAGGCGGAGGTCGTGTCTGAAGATGAGTTTGAAAAAGGACGACGGGCTATTCTCAATTACGGCCACACGTTCGGACATGCCCTGGAAAAAGTGTTGGGATACGGTGTATTAACGCATGGTGAAGCAGTTACCGTGGGTATGCGCGCCGCGTTGTTTATGTCCAGAAGGTTTAGTCGCAAGATCGACCAGGAACGTGTTGATCGGATTCTTTTGCAGATTCCAATACCCCCGATTCCTGCAACAATTAGTATAGCTAACGTACGCGAGGCGATGGCGTCCGATAAGAAGCGGGAGTCGGACCGACTGCGGTTTGTTCTATTGAAAAAAATCGGACAAGCCTATGTGACCGATGATGTTACCGTTTCAGATGTAGACGCTGCCTGGGCGTTTGCTCTTGGTAGAACGTGATCTGGAGACCTACCTGTGTTTGGGAATATCCTAGCTCACATATCGAAAAGAACGCTTCATACGGTTTCGACCGTTGCCTTCCTTCTTGTAGTCGCATTTTTTGCGTTCACCCGAACTCAAGTGGGTCGGGATGAAATGAGCCGTCAGTTGGAGAAGCAGTTCGAAAATCAGTTTGCTGGGCATCTTTCGATTGGAAAACTGACGGGTAATCTGTTCAATACGTTATACGCCTCAGATCTTAGAATATCGGATTCCGACGGGGTTGAGGTAGCGCTGATCGATTCAGTAGTAATGACCCCGAGATGGACTTCCATACTGCGAAAGTCGTTTTCGATGCATGAGCTTAAGCTGCTACGGCCCCGCATCACGGTATTGTTCGACTCGACCGGCCAGTCCAATTTGGCATCCATTTTCTCGGTCGCCGATACCAGCACGGCGCCTTCCGAAGCAGGATGGACGTTTCAAGGTGCCGCACTTGAAATCCAAGATGCCGTACTACAAACGACCTCACCTACGTACGTACCCAAGAGGGTTGCCTCTGATCACGTATTTGACTTCACCAATAGCCTGATAGAGAATATTTGGCTGTCTGCCAATATTGGAATCGGCGATAATACGCGTCAACTTGACATATTGCAGCTTTCGGGCTCTCTACAAAGTCCGCGACTAGACATATCGTCCGGGGCCTCTCAGTTCGTGGTTGAAGATGGCGTCTTCTCGATTAACGAGATGGAGCTTCAAATGGGACGTTCTAACCTGTTGGTATCCGGAAACAGCAGCTTTGCTCAGCAACCTAATCCCATTGAGACGCCATTTCTAGTCGAGGTCAAACCCTCTTCGATTGATTTCGATCAGATCAGGCTCATTTTCCCAACCCTACCTATTCACGGGACGGCCAATGTTTCTGCACTTATTCAGGGCCCGGTGTCTGACCTGACCGTTTCGTGGCTGACCTTAGATAAGAATGGATCCCATGCTGAATTGGCTGGAACCATCGCTGGATTCCCTGATTCCCTCTCCGCCGATCTAGCATTGACCAATACGTACATGGCAACGCGGGACTTGATGACGCTATTGCCTACCGAGGAATGGGTGGATAACCTCCGAATAGATTCGCTTTCGGCCGAAGCCTATCTGCGCGCAACGCTCACAATGAGTGGAAACTCGATTTCATCCCTGTATTCAAGAGGATCTGTCGAGGTCAGTTCGGATGGGGGCCTATTGTCAGGGTCGGTTCTACTGAATGGCCCCTCAATGGACTCGATTCGACATGAAGTTTCCCTGCGATCCGAAAATATTGATGTAGCGCGTTGGACGAACCGGGCAGCATGGCGAAGTGATCTAACGGGTATGGTTCGAGCCGAAGGATATAGCACATCGTTTGATTCCCTGTATTCGAGCGTGTCCGTTTCCCTAAACGATTTAAGTTGGGGATCGAGACGTACGAACGACTTTAGTCTAGACGCGACCATCACTCCTTCCACAGCAATAGGCTCTGTTATTCTAATCGATGGCGATCGTCGAATTGAAAATACGGGCAGCATATCGCTTGGCGAGTTTCCAATGGCAGATGTAGTTACCCGCTTGCACCATGCTGACCTTGGCCCCTTGTTAGGAAGACCAAGTATCCAGACTTCGTTAAGTGGCGAAATATCCACTCGAACTACTTTGCAATGGGGGCAAGACTTTTCAACTGAACTAACCGCTCAGATCGATTCCTCGCTGATTCAATTCGGGAGCTCAGCATCTGAAATAGCACCCTTCGACGCTCGGTTATCTATCCATCCCCCTTCACTAGAGGATTCGACCGTGCTGGATTTGAGGTCAGATCTGGCCAATATCATGGTTACCTCAGATGGATCTGTACCGTTGATGACTTCTTTGGGGAACGCGTGGGCAAAAGGAGCGCGCTTAGCACTGGTCAAGGAATCGAACAAACGACGATACAACACTGGAACCCCTGAAGACAATCTCGCGATCGCTCTATTGGATGACGTGTTGTCTACTGAGCAAGCCGTACGGGCAGAATCGGACGTCGAGCTGATCCGTCCCATTCAAGCCCAGGCAACAGTCGACGTTTTTGATCTTTCTAGAGTGGCGGCTTTCGTGCCCGGTGCTACGCCTCTTTCGGGATCGTTTCAACTCACTTCTGATTTGGTGTTATCGTCTGATACAATAGCAGTACGCTCTTCTTTCTCATCGCCCGAAAACACGATTGGACCGGTTGCATCAAGTGGGCTAAACGGCTCCGTCTTAATTAATTCGGGACGTAGCGTTCCCATTGCAGAATCCACCACATGGAACGTGGACGTTACGGCTGATTCCCTAGATCTGCGTGGAGTTCACCTGGATCAGGCAAAAATGTCCAGTGTTTTTGGGAATCAATCTGGAAATCTCAAGCTAAATGGAGCTGGGACGGGCAATTTCCAAGAGATTGGATTAGATCTCACCTTATCAAGTCAAGACTTCTTAAATGAGATCACCTTAAACCAGGTGCTATTAGCCACTAGTGGAGGTGCCTGGAATCTGAGCCAACCAGCTAAGCTAGATTTGTATGGAGATGCCACAGTCGTCCGCGACTTAAACCTCCAATTTCTCGACTCGAACCAATCCGTTTCTCAATCGGTGTTGGCTTCTGGCATCTTTTCGGCCGAAGCCTCCGACAGTCTAAGTGTCTCTTTTCAAGACCTCTCCCTTATTCACCTTTCCGAATTCTCGGAGCTTCGCCACCCTTTTGGCGGAGTACTCAATAGTAGTTTGGTGCTGACCGGAGGACGTAATCAACCTAGAGTTTCCGGCGATGCAACCGTTCGGTCGCTATCTCTCGATCAGTATTTGCTAGGTGATTTGCAGGTGTCTAGCAGCTATCAAGCGGGCAGTCCAGATGCTTCATTGAATTTAATACTCTCCCCCTTGCCGGCTGATAGAAGTCCCTTAATTATGGGGACGACGAACCCAGGAGTTCCAGTCGAAAACGATTTGCGTATTAAAGGCTCAGTCCGTTTGCCCAGTCTTCAAGTAGAGGATCGTGGCAGCTTGGATCTGCTAGTAGACATCGACCGAGCCGACCTATTCTTCTTCAAGTATATTTTCAATGAGGCTTTAGCGTCTGTAACGGGGTATGCATCGGGCGATGGATCCATCACCGGAGCCATCAATCATCCCATTTTCGATGTCAACATGGGAGTGTGGGATGGACGATTTGATATTCCAATTACCCAAAGCACATATTCACTTGAAGGCGATGTCAGGATCGACGAAGAGGCAATCCACATTGATTCTGGTCGAATCACGGATGAGCAGAACGGAATGGCCAATCTTAGCGGACGGCTTCTCTTTAACGATTATCGCTACTTCTCCCTAGATATCGATGGTGTTCTTCAGGATTTCCAGATAATGGATGTCTCCGATTCAGACCGATTGCCATTTTACGGTAATCTTTGGGCTTCTGGTGATCTAGCTCTTGAGGGCCGCCTATATGATGCCCAGCTAACTTCGGTAAACGCGAAAGTTCGAGACGATTCTCAACTTTACGTTCCGCTGGAAGAAGAAACCTCCGAATCCGACGAGAGCTTCATCGTGTTTGAAGACTCGTTGGGATATATCCCGGAGTTCAAGCAATTGTCTGAACGCGCTTTCATTTTAAGTAAGCGTTCGAGTGCAGAGCGGAAGTTCTTGGACGGACTCAATCTTGATTTATCCATTTTCGCCCCTACCGGCTCTACGGTACATCTCGTTATTGACCCGTTGCTCGGAGACGTGATTCACGCCAAAAGCACGGGCACGGTTCAGCTTTTGTTGCAGGATGACGAATTTCAAACGTTTGGTCAACTCGCTGTAGAAGGAGGAAATTATCAGTTTACGGCGGGCGAACTCCTGATTAGACGCTTTGATATTAAAAAAGGTGGGACCATTTCTTGGGAGGGAGATCCTGTTAATGCGTTGTTGGACATTCCTGCCTCCTATCGTACTCGGGCATCTCGCTCCGGCCTGCCGGGCTCTCAAGGATCAAACACGGGTCTAATCCCCCTTATTGTTGACCTGCAAATATCCGGGACGGTCATGTCCCCTCAGGTCGACCTGTCTCTTTCTATCGACCGAAACTCTCGGAATGTACTTGGGGACTACCAGGCTTTAGAGGCTCAGTTAAATCAACCCGATCGAGCAGCAGAGTATGCTACGAGTGTCCTTCTAACCAATTCATTCCAGTTAACCACCGAGAATATCACCACCGATTCAGGAAGTCAGCTCGCTTTTAATAGCGTATCCCAATTGGTCTCGGCCCAGTTGAATCGATTTCTGAATGAGGCCTTCCCCAATGTCGACTTTACGTTTGGACTACTTGGAGAAAGCGCCGCCGATCTGGATGTTACCTACGGAGTGGCATTACGCTTGAGGGATGAGCGATTGATCATTCGTGGAGAAGGCGTTTATCAAGGAGCCCGTGCAACGGATAATGTGCGTGCCAACGAAGGATTGCAGGGCGAGTTTGTAGTCGAACTCCGATTGAGTTCTCGAGTCTCAGTTGAACTATTCTTCCGAAGAGAAAGTGATATTTTAGAAACTACAGATTTGACCAATACGGCCGGAATTGGTGTATCCTATCAAACCGATTTTGAATCTTGGCGCTCTCTTTTTAAGCGAATAAGCTCTCCAGCTGACACACAATAGATCGTTTACATGAAACCACTTGCGAACCGAACAGAACACCTAGCTCAGAGCAATATTCGAGCAATTACGCTTCTGCTAAATGAATATGGTGGTATCAATCTTGGCCAGGGCATTTGTGACATGCCAACACCAGATGCCATTAAGAAGGGTGCGCATAAAGCTATTGACGATGACAAGTCCATCTACTCCTACTATGGAGGAATAGACAGACTACGTAGTGCTCTTCTCAAAAAATGTCAGGAGTACAACCAAATCCCGGTTCGTTCTGAAGACGAGATTATGGTTACGGTCGGTTCTACCGGTGCTTTTGTCGCTACCATGTTCACATTGCTCAATCCCGGCGATGAAGTGATTGTTTTTGAGCCCTATTACGGGTATCACTGCAACTTGCTTACTGTGATGGGAGCCAAATTGCGATTTATCCAGACCACAGGACCGGATTGGAAAATTGACTTTGAAGCTGTAGAAGCCCTGATTACGGATAAAACGAAGGCCATTGTGGTGACCACTCCAGGAAATCCGAATGGAAAGGTTTGGACCCGTTCGGAATTAGAAAAAATCGCAGCGCTACTTGAGAAGCATGATATTTACGCGATAACGGACGAGATTTACGAATACATGCTCTATGACGGAAGAGAGCATATTTCTTTGGCCTCCCTCCCTGGCGCCTTTGAGCGCACCATTACGCTGTCTGGTTTCTCTAAGACCTATAATATGACGGGCTGGCGTCTGGGCTATGCCGTGGGGCCAGAAGCCATCATAGAGAAGATGGGACTGCTCTCAGATCTCATTTATATCTGTGCACCCACACCACTACAACACGGCGTGGCTGAAGCGTTTGAGATGGATGATGGATACTTCGACGAAATGGCATCTTCGTACGCACGTAAAAGGCAACTTATGTGCTCAACCCTGGAAGAAATAGGCTTCCTTGTGCCATGGCCAGAAGGATCCTATTACGTTTTGGCCGACTTCTCTCAATTAAGAAACCGATTTTCGGGATTTGAAGATGATGAACAAGCGAGTTTGACCCTGGTAAAGGAAGCAGGCATCGGTACCGTTATGGGGCGTTCCTTCTACGATGATGACGCAGACGGTGCAAATTGCCTTCGATTCTGTTTTGCCAAGGAATACGATGTATTAGAGGAGGCCTGCCGCAAATTGAAGGAAGCTTTTCCACCAGCCTAATTCGCGCACTAAACCGTCCTTAAACCGATCTATTTGATTCCTGCCTTAGCTATCGCTTTCAGAAGGGGATCGTGTAGCAGGCTGTTGGAGACGATAACACCCCGATTCTCTTTCAGTTGATAGCCGTGCTTGTATATCAACGGCTTCCCATTGATATCAGTCACCTTTCCTCCCGCTTCTTCAACGATTAGCATGCCCGCAGCATGATCCCAGATGTTCTCTACGTAGCGTCTATCAGATGGAAGCCGCATGTAAATTTCAGCATCTCCTCCTGCAACAACCGCATACTTGGCCTGCGAATCCAACCGCACCGATTTTCCTGAAATGCCCAAATATTGTGCGATGAGCTGCGCCCCAGAATGAGACGTGTGAGTCGATTCTACAGATTCTGAAAATCGAACCTTATCGGGCTCTATTTGCTTGGATATGGATACCTTTTCTAGGACTTTCATATCCTGAAGCTGAAAGAACTCCGTGCCCTGCCCCTTAACCGCAATGGCTATAATACCTTTGCTGTCGGGAGCCATAGAGAGGGTAAGATTAGGACAAGCCAGTGCAGCCACGACGACTTCCCCATCGGCAATGAGAGCCAAGGCTACAGCATATTGATCTCCTCGAAGAAATCCTTTGGTACCGTCGATAGGATCAAGCGTCCAATATCGTGGAGCTTGATCCTTGTGACCACCGTAATCTATCCATTCCAGAATAGCCGCCTCGCTGGCATCTGGGCGAATTTCGCGCACTCTAGAGACGACCTGATCTTTGACGAGAATATTCTCTTCAGTTCGAAGTTCGTCTGCGACTTCCTCGGCAATAATTGGATCGTTCGGATACGCTTTTCTGAGGCGAGAACACACGAGTGCTTGGCTACCAAAGTCGGCAATGGTAACCGGACTTCGATCTTTCTTCTGGATTTCTCCAGGAGCCAATTCGCGCTGGACATTCCGACAGAGATCGGCTGCCTCTCTAACCGCAGCAAGCGCAATCATCTTTTCCGAGTAATACGTGTGTTTCAAATTCAGCTCCATTCTGGAAGGGATTCAAGAAACAGCACCTCATCGCCCTTAATCTCGGCGCAGAGATGCGTACTTCCGTTGGTCACAAAGATATAAGGTGCGCCAAGTACTTGGTTATAATTCGACACCTGTTCAAGTGTTCGTTGACTAATCGGTACGCTGGGCGCCTTGCATTCCACAACCATCCAAGCATGCCCT
>DKOG01000088.1 GCA_002469915.1 Bacteroidetes bacterium UBA7368 | reverse complement strand
GGGTTTATTGCAGGAAATGGAGAGGGAAAGACGACATTGCTGGGTCGAGGCGGAAGTGACTATACGGCAGCCCTTCTTGCTGAGGCCATTGGTGCCGATAAGCTAGACCGTTGGACGGATGTAGATGGCCTGTACACCGCAGATCCGAATCGGGAGAAAAAGGCCGGTAAATTTTTATTTTTATTGCTCGAAGACGCTTCGACTTGGAACGAGGCGAGTGCACTTGGGATGCATGAGGAGGTTTTTAAACCCGTCCTCCAAGCCTGTATTCCCGTGCATGTTCGATCGACTCGATTTCCACAAGGCGATGGAACGCTTATCATTCCAAGCCAACTCCCCGGTAAAGTGGAGGCTACAGCTCGAAAACAACTGGCCCATGCCTCTCATCAGGTATCATTCGGTCCAAAACTTGATAGAAAGCCCCTAAATTGATGAAAATTAGAGTTGGTATACTAGGCGCAACGGGCGCTGTTGGACAAAAGTTTATTTCGTTACTTGAGGGTCACCCTTGGTTTGAGATCACGGCGGTCGCGGCCTCAGCCAGAAGTGCGGGCCGTGCGTACGGCGAAGTTGTCAATTGGATTGAAAAAGGACCTATTCCCGAGGCCATTGCGCGCCTTGAGGTTCAGGAGGCCCGCTCTGATCACCCGAATTTAGCATGTGACTTTGTGTTTTCAGGACTGGACGCTTCCGTCGCGGGAGACGTGGAAGAAGCCTTCGCGCGAGCGGGATATGCGGTCATTTCAAATGCGAAAAATTTCCGGATGCATCCTGATGTACCTCTTCTAATTCCGGAAGTGAACCCCGAACACCTTGCGCTGATCGAACGACAAGACTGGGGCTCTAGTGGATACATCGTGACGAATCCCAATTGTGCCTCAGTCGGTCTGACAATGACCCTGAAACCCCTGCACGACGCGTTCGGAATTAAGCAGGTGCACGTCACAACGATGCAAGCCCTTTCGGGGGCCGGTTATCCCGGTGTAGCATCTTTGGATGCGCTCGGAAACGTTGTGCCCCATATTGGAGGGGAAGAAGACAAATTAGAAACTGAGCCTCAAAGATTACTGGGAGGGCTCGAAGTACCAGCTGACTTTGAGACAAGCGCTCAGTGCAACCGGGTGCCGGTGGTGGATGGGCATACGGCTTGCGTATCTGTCAGCTTTGTACGGCCTCCGTCTTCTTTGGATGCGGTAAAGAAAGCCATCCGCGCGTTCAGACCTCCTTTAGAAGTCAATGGGCTTCCCACTTCTCCCGATCGAGCCCTTGAGCTACTTGGACCTGAAAATGCTCCTCAGCCCAGAACCCATGTAGACTTAGGCAAGGGTATGACCGTTTCGATTGGTCGGCTCCGGCCTTGCCCCCTTCTAGATGTCAAGTTTGTATGCCTCGTGCACAACACGATTCGGGGCGCGGCCGGAGGCGCCATCTTGAATGCAGAATTACTGGCTCAGAAAGGCAAGATCCTTCGGAAAAATTCTGAACTTTAATGCCTAGTAAGTACTGCCGAATCTGCTTTACCGAGCACGATGCGTTATAGAATTGTGAAGTAACGGGAAACCCCAGATCATCAGTTTCATAGGAGAAATCTGTCTACAATTCAACGGAGAGAGATTAAGTTTGATTTCCATTCGACAGGTGATTCCCAGAGCCTATTTTGTATATCCCGGAGCTAGTTCTTTAATGATTCAGAGACACATGCGCACGTATTTATTGTCATTTCTATGCCTTTTTGTGCTTAGGATTTCTACCCCGAATCAAGCGGTGGCACAGCAGTCAATACAGTTGAAAAATGGGTCTGTAGAACTATTCTCTGCTGGGATGCTCGGGGCAGGAAAAGCGGCCCAAGAAGCTGAAAATGAATCGTTTCACTCCTTTGCTCAGACTGTACTGTATCAAGGCGAATACCACCTGGTTGTACAATTCGATGATATTCTGATGTCTGACGAGCGGCGAGAACTTGAGGTTTATGGAGTACTGTTAGATCAATACATTCCGCCCAATGGGTATGTATCGAGGGTCTCCCGTAATATTGAACTTTCCGAACTCACTGAGTACGGTCTAAATGGATACGGCCGAACGAGTATTGGGAATAAAATCTCTAGGTCATTTCTCACATTTCTGGAAAATGAGAAGAGCGGGCGTATTTCTATTCGAGCTAGCTTCTCTTCACAGCTGTCTACTCGTGAAGTGCAGGACGCCATATCATTGAGATCTGATTTGACGGGTATCAAGGTGATTCCGGCAGCAGCTTTCTTTACGGCTGAATTGACTCCAGACGAGATATTCAGGGTGGCTCGACTTCCATTCGTTCAAGCAATTGAACCTCATTCAGAATCGTTCAGTGTTGAGAGCGTGGCTGGCTCAACACGACAGGACGAAGGGGCAGGTGCTGACTTTCACGTTCCCAACATCAGAGCGAATGTGGTTAAATCAGAGCTAAATGGGAGGCTTGGATTGTCTGGGGCTGGGGTTTTTGTCGGAGTTGGAGATGTGGTATACCAAGGCGATACACACGTTGATATGCGTGGTCGTCACACAATTCTTGATCCAGGCCTGAGCGCGAATGGAAATTCCAGTCAGCATGGCAATCATACATCCGGCACTGTTGGAGGGGACGGAGCATTAAAACCCAGATTTGAGGGGCTGGCTCCTAAATCTTCGATCTACTCTATGCGTCTAGGCTACGGCTTTTCGATCGGGTTGGAGCAGCCCTCCCCGATGGTCATTTCGAGTAATTCGTGGAACAACAGTGATCCTGACTTTGGAGATTGGTACGAGCAAAAAGGACGCTATAATATTTTCAGTCAGTCCATTGATGAACTTCTTCGCACTGAAACAGAGCTTCTTTCAGTTTTCTCCGCTGGTAATTCTGGCGGAACCCAACAAGGGTATCCAGAAGATTATTTAATGCTAAACCCGTCCTTCGGTGCCGCGAAAAACACCATGGTTGTTGGACGATATGGCAATCCTGTTTTTGTGAGTATTACCCCATCTTTTGGACCGGCAAGAGACGGAAGAGTCAAGCCTGATGTTGTAGCGCAACACAATGTCCATTCGGGTGTGGCTTTCAATCAGTATGCTACCTCTCAAGGATCCAGTCAGTCTACTCCTGCGGTCTCTGGAGCTGCCGCCTTACTGTATGAACACTATCGCAGTACAAATGGCGGAGATACTCCTGATGGGGGGTTGATTAAGGCTGTCATAATGAATACTGCCGATTACATTTTTGAACAGGGTCCCAGCTATGCCGCAGGGTATGGCCTGGTAAATACCCGCCGCGCCGCTGAATTAATATCGTCTAGTCAGTTCCAGAAGTCACAAATTGAGCATGGATCAGCTGCGGAAGTTGCTATTGATGTGCCGTCTTCCATCGATGGGAAACCAGTCGCGCAGTTCAAAGTGATGCTATATTGGATTGATAAAGAAGCGTCTCCGTACGCTCATCCTGCATTGGTCAACAATCTGGACCTGATAGTTTCAGATGGGGCGATAGACCATCAACCGTGGGTGCTGGACAGTACTAGAGCAAATGTAGCATTGCCTGCATCGCGTGGAATTGATACACTAAACAACACCGAACAGGTAGCGATAGATTTTCCCACAGCAGGAACTTACACGGCCACGATTACTGGCACTTCGGTTCCTTTCGGGCCTCAGGAGTTTTATTTGGTGTACTCATATGTGCTCGATGAACTCCTCATTACGTATCCGCTTGGGGATGACAAACTGTTCAGCGGACAAAACAAAGTCGTTTTTTGGGATACCCACCATGTTGGGGCAGAACGGGAGGCTGACGACGCGGAATATTCTCTTGATGGTGGTACATCGTGGACATCCTTCTATGGTGGTAGTTTTTCTGTTAGGTCGAATGCAGCCCTGATTGTGCCGGAATCTGAGCTCACAGAGGCGTTGATTCGCGTGACCCAAGGTGGGCGGGTTGCGATTAGCGAGCCGTTTACAATTTCGGAACAACTTACTATTTCCCAAGATGAGTCAGGCTCCGGTGAGTCAATGTTAGTCTGGAATGAAGTATCAGGTGCAGCGTCTTATGAGCTTTTACAACTTTCGGAGACCAATGAATGGGAAGTCATCGAATCGTTGCCTGACACTTCAATCGTTATTGAAGCAAATCTGACAGGGACTCGCAGTGCCTGGATGTCGGTTCGAGCAGTAAACTCAACTGAAACTATTCGAAGTCAACGTGCTGACGCAGTCCACTATGTTTCAAGTAACACGCTTCCAGTGGCGATAGGTGATGTGGTAAACACGCCGCTTGATTCGAGGGTTACAATTGATGTCCTGGCCAATGATTCAGACCTTGATGGAGATACGATATACATCAAGGAAGTGACCTCTGCATCTCATGGGTCGGCTTTGCTTGCCGACAATCAAGAGGTGAAGTATACACCGGAAAGTGGCTACGCCGGATTGGACACATTTGACTACACAATAGTCGACGGATATGGAGGTTCGGCGACAGGGACTGTTACAGTTTCTGTCGCTTCAGGAGTTTCCACGGAGGATGATTCAATCCTGCCATCTGAATTTAGACTGGAGGCAAACTATCCGAATCCTTTCAATCCTTCTACAACCTTTCGTTATGCACTACCGGTGGCCTCTCGTGCACGAGTTACTATTTATGATGCATTAGGCAGGCAGGTAGCATTGCTTTCTGATTCGCACCGTGAAGCAGGCTGGCACACTGTGACGTTCGAAGCAGGGTCCCTCTCAAGTGGGATGTACTTTTACCGACTGGAAGCTTCTGACTTCAATCTTTCACGAGCCATGCTCCTGATTAAATAAATCAATTTTGTGAAGAATAGCTTATGTGATATCTGCAGGTCACTGCATTGGTCATAATAGCCGTACTTTGAAAGTTCTTGAAACTGATGATCAGACACGCTCATGGACGCAGAATACCTGGGACTTGCTTTAATTGACTGGCTTGAACTGGCCGGCATCACCGCCGCCATGACCATCGTACTGATGGGGATCCGCCGCCTGTTTTTTGGCCGGATTTCTGCCATGGCTGCCAAGACGCAAAACAAGGTTGACGACGTTGTCGCGGAGCTGCTCCACGGGTTACGTACGTTTTTCCTGTTTGTCGTCTCATTTTATGTGGCTGTTGAGTTCATTGTCACGGATAGGCCTGCCATTCCTTCGCTGTTACGTGTCGTGTTTATCGGCATGCTCATTCAGCTCGGATTGTCCAGTAGTGATCTGATTCGTCTTTCTTCTGAGTGGTATCTGGAGTCTAAGAAAAACGAGCCCTCGCAAGTGACGGCGGCCAACGCCATGGTCATGGTTGGCAAGTTGGTCCTTTGGACCATTGTCGTTCTTCTGGTTTTGGATAATTTTGGATTCGACGTCACGGCATTGGTTGCAGGATTAGGCATTGGTGGAATTGCCATTGCGCTGGCCGTCCAAAATGTGTTGGCGGACCTTTTAGCCTACGTGTCCATCGTTGCCGATCAACCCTTTGTATTCGGGGACTTCTTGGTCATTGACGATTACTCTGGAACGGTGGAGCATATCGGAGTCAAAACGACTCGGATCCGCAGTCTTTCTGGTGAGCAGGTTGTCTTCTCCAATAATGACTTATTGGGCAGTCGCGTACGTAACTACGGACGGATGAGTGAGCGTCGTGCCTTATTTACGATTGGCGTCACGTACGATACCTCTCACGATATGCTGCAGGCTCTTCCTTCAAAGCTTAAAGCAGCGGTTGAAGCTCAGGACAACACACGTTTTGACCGTGCCCATCTTAAGTCGTTTGGAGCCTCTTCAATCGATTTCGAGATTGTGTATTACATGGTGGTTCCAGACTACGCTTCATACATGGATACTCAACAGGCGATCAATTTGCAGATTCACGATGTGTTTACTCGAGAAGGAGTCGACTTTGCCTTCCCAACCCAAACGCTCTACATCGAAAAAGGCGAGCTAGCGTAGCATATTGTTGCTGTGGCCCTCTAATCAGGAGTCTATGCTTAGGCCCGTAGCGCAAGGCGGATTAATTCTTCAGCGCTCGAGATATCTGGATTGGTTCTGAGTACCGTTAAGATGGCTTTCTCTGCGCCTGAGCGAGAAAGCCCAAGTGCTTCCAGGGCGGCGAGTGCATCTGCGCGATAGGACACGGTAGGTGTGTCCGCCGATGTGCTCGTGCTACTGCCAAGCGCTGTTTTCTCGAACCGGTCGCGCAGTTCAATGATGAGTCGTTCAGCCGTTTTTTTACCAACACCAGGTATGCGAGTAAGCATGGCGCTATCCCCTTCAAGAACCCGATCTCGGATTTCTGAGGGCCGGAGTGCCGAAAGGGCCGCTAGCGCTAGCTTGGGTCCCACACCTGATACGGCTAGCATCAGGTTGAATACCGTACGCTCTTCGGGAGTGGCGAACCCGAATAAGGTCATTGCGTCTTCCCGGACGTAATGATGGGTCAAGACGGCCACCTCCTTCCCGATTGCAGGAAGCTTTTCGAAGGTAGACGTAGGAATCAATACCTTGTATCCGATACCACCCACGTCTATTACCGCTTCTGTGGGTTTCTTGGCAGCCAGTTTTCCGGACACGTAGTCAATCATGCGTTTGTCAGATGTGTAAGTGAATCCTGCATCATTTCGGCGATCGATTGCCGGTCAAATTTCATCACAATAGGCATACGGCGGCCCCGACCAAATGCTTTATCGCTCACTCTCAACCCTGGAGGGGCCTGCTTGCGCTTGTATTCGTTTCGGTCCACAGCACGAAGTAGATTGGTTACAAATTCTATATCGTAGCCTGTTTGGAGGCTAATATCGGAAGCATCCATTCTGTGTTCTACATACAACCGGAGAATTTCGTCTAGAACAGGATATGGGGGTAGAGAATCCTCGTCTTTTTGGTCGGGTCGAAGTTCGGCAGAGGGTGCCTTCTCGATCGTTGACACGGGTATGCGTTCACACCCCGTCACTTCATTCATATACCTTGCGAGAGCATAGACATCCATCTTAAACACGTCGGCTAAGACGGCTAGTCCACCGGACATGTCACCATAGAGGGTTGAGTATCCCATCGCATACTCGCTTTTGTTGCCAGTGGTTAAAACGAGATGGCCGAACTTGTTCGAGACGGCCATTAATGTGAGGCCTCGAGATCGGGCTTGAATATTCTCTTCTGCGACTCCGGCTTTCGTTCCTTCGAATAGCGGTGACAACATTGATTCAAATGCATCCACAGCTGGCGAAATCCCAATGTTGTGGCAGGTTATACCTAGGTTTTTAGCCAGAGAAACCGAGTCGTCCACGCTTCCGCTAGAAGAATACTTGGATGGCATGGTAATACCCATAACGCGCTCTGCGCCGAGGGCATCCACTGCTAAAGCGGCCGTTACCGCGGAATCGATTCCGCCAGACAACCCAATTAGGGCCTTGTGGAAAATGCCGGATTTTCGGTCATATTCTGCAATCCCACACACGAGCGCGCGGTGTAGGGCAGCAATTCGGTTTCTGGGTGCCACATTAAGGGGCATTAATTGCTCGCTGTCCCAAATCGTGAGTGATTCTTCAAAAGATGGAGCCAAGGCAACGATGTCGCCCTCGGCATTATGAACTCGACTGTCTCCATCAAAGATCATATCCGTATTGGCTCCGACCTGACTGACGAGCACAAAAGGAACGTGGTGCGCGGCACACAGGTCCTGAATCAAATTCGTCCGTAGTGCATGCCGATTGTGGGAATATGGTGATGCCGACAGGTTGATCAGGATATCCGCACCTTGGCTCACTAGTTCTGCGACAGGATTACGTTCGTACATGTGATAGGTGGCATACTTTTCAAGATTCCACATATCCTCGCAAACGTGAATGCCTAATTTTAGCCCTTTGAACACGATGGGACTTTGTTGAGCGGAAGGTTCGAAATATCGATACTCCTCATAGATGTCATACGTAGGAAGTAACATCTTGTGCACGAACTGCGCGGGAGCGTTCCGCTTAAGAAATACAGCCGAGTTGTAAAGCTTTTTTCCTTTTGGGTCGGGATTTCGAATGGGTGCTCCGACCACTACGGCAATGCCTTCGGGAAGGCGCTTTTGGAGCCACTTCAAAGCAACTTCAACTGCATCTACAACGAACGAGTTGTCTAGTAAATCATGCGGCGGGTATCCAATGATGCTCAATTCTGGGAAAACCACGAGATCTACACGCTTTGAGAAGGCATCTAGGATCATTTCCAAGTGCCGCTTTGCGTTTCCGGCGATGTCGCCGACGATGGGATTGAATTGGGCTAAGGCTATCTTCATAGAATCATTGAACGTCAGAAAATTCAGGACGCTCCCATCTCATCTAGAACAGCTCGATACGAGCGTTTTAGACATTGTTGAAAGTGATGGACTCCTCCTTCTAAGTCGTACGAAAAACGACCTTGATCATAGGCGCGTGATGCCAATCCATTGAAAACGTATTCACAAATTTCGATGTCTTCGGCCTGCACCTGATCGCTGAATGCGAGATCCTCCTTGATACGGCCTTTCACATCTTCAGGGGTTATGGAATCGTAGTAGTAGTCGAAAATGGTGCGACAGGAATCTGATTTGAGGGCATCAACACGATTTACCTGTAATCTTCCCGGCAAAATGTTAAGCATGATGTTTGGGTAGATGAAGTAGTAAAACGCCTGATCGTCTTTTGAACCATACATCGTATCGCCGGCCAAGGGACTAAACTGAAGGGAATAGTGTTTTAACATTTCAGTCTGGTAGGACCGAAAGTCCAGAACCGTCATAAGGTCCGGGTGCACGAGAGGGATGTGATAGCCTTCCAAATAATTGTCCACGTAGACTTTCCAATTCGATTTCACGTCGTACGAGTCACGAACATGGAATCGAAGCGTACTCAGATCCATAGGCGCGATTCGCTCCGAAATGCCCTCCATTACTTCATCAAAGGGAGGGGCGTGATCCGGCTCTAGGCAAGCAAAAATAAGTCCCTGCCATTCACGCAGACACACTGGATCCAATCCAAAGTCTTTCTTGTCGAACAACTCAGTCCGGTCAAATCTGGGAACCCCACGCAGCGATCCGTCCAGTAGATAAGTCCAACCATGATACTTGCATTGAAGCACTTTGGAATGCCCGCAGGCGTCCATGGCTAAGGGCCCACCGCGATGTTTGCAGACATTGAAATAGCCCTTTAGATCTCCGGCTTTGTCTCTAATGATCACTACTGGATTTCCGGCAACCGTATCGGTCATATAATCGCCGTGGGCAGCTAGCCGCGCAGCCGATCCGACATATTGCCACGTTCTGGCATAGATACGGTCCTGATCGAGCTTGTGGTAAGCAGGATGAACATACCAAGAGGACGGTATGGTTTTAGAGCGCTCTAAAACTTCTTCCTTCAAATGATGGGGTGTGAGATCCGGTGGTGTTTGGTCAGGGGTCACAATGGTAGGTATTCCGTTAAGTTCAGACGGGAAACTACGAAACGGATCTGGTTTCGAGATGCTGTTGAAGGGCCTTTTTTACGTCAAGCAGAGGCATCTGCTGCCCAGTCCACAGTGTAAAGGCTTCTGCAGCTTGACCGACCAGCATAGAAAGGCCACCTATGGCGTGGGCACCAGCTAGTTTGGCTTCCGTCATGAGCTGGGTTTGAGCGGGATTATACACGATATCGTATACCACCTGATGGCTTCGAAGCGAACTCCTTTGGAGTGGGGAGGCTTGGGTATGAGGCCACATTCCAATGGGGGTGGTGTTGACAATCAAGTCCGCCTGGCGTGCCTCATGAGGCATGTCACTCCAGGGAATAGCGGCTCCCATTTGGAGGTCTGTGCACGCGGCGCGCGCCTGTTCCAAGCGTCGTGATGCTACGCTAATGTGTTCGGCCTTTAAAAAGTCATTCGCAGCCACTAAGACCGCGCGCGCTGCGCCACCAGCACCCAGTATTAAAACACGTGAAAACGAGCGGTGTGCTAGTGGTTCAAGAAAACCCGTCACATCGGTATTGAACCCAATTCGTTTTCCATCACGAATGACAACCGTATTGACGGCTTGGACCTTCATGGCGGACTCGTCGAGGCCATCTAAAAAAGGAATGATGGCTTCTTTGTGAGGAATCGTGACGTTGGCACCCAAGACCTGAACTCCGTCAATTCGTTCAACGATATCGCCAAGGGCTTCGTCGCTCACGTCTTGCGTGACGTAATGTAAATCAAGGCCCAACACAGCAAAAGCCGTGTTGTGAATCACCGGGGAAAGCGAGTGCGATACGGGACTCCCAATCAGATAGTACTGCTGTTGGATGGGCGGTGACATTGGCTATCCAAGCGTGCGAACGGCTTCGGCATAGCACGTTTCTGTTTCTGAAACACGAACCCGCACCGTGTGGACTTTTCTCTCTAAAAGCAGGTCGCGGGATGAGGTTATCAGATAATCGGCCACAAAAATACAGATATTTTCAGCTGTGGTGTCGTACGGGAGTACAGCATGCCTCCAGCCGGTGTCTTTCATGACTCCGAGCAGTTCGGTGTCGTTGGTGGCCACTAAGGTGGAGTGATCCCAGGCATCAATAAGGGGCATCAAAGCTCGCTTCAGATGCTTAAAATCCATGAGGAGGCCTTTGTCATCCAGTTCTCCTTCAACTTCAACAAACATCTCATAGGAGTGTCCGTGTAGGTCTCGACATGGGCCGTCGTGCCAGGGTAATCTGTGGGCGCCTTCCCATCGGAAGCGTTTGGCAATCTTCATGCGATTCTTTCTCGCTCCGAATAGAGCGCGATGTTAAATGGAGAAACAGGACTGTTCAGATGCCAATGAACGGCCTATCCCTCGAGAGCGTTCCTAGTTAACTGAACGCGTTGAATCAGATTCAAGAGAAATCGTTACGCCTTCCTCTTCAAAAGCAGCTCCAAATTCTGCTAAAGCAGATTTTATGATCACCCGGATTTCTTTATTAATGTCGGCGGAATCCGGCATCGCTAGAACGCCCATGGAGCGTAGCTTAGATCGAACAGACAGCAGATCTAGCCGCTCTTCATCGGCCACTCGGAAGGTCGAATTGGCCTGACGGGTTTTGAGGGCCTCTAGTGCTTCTTGATGCGACTCATGCCTTCTGATCTCCGCTTTCTGCCGATCTTCCAGCCTTGGTTCCCAGCGGACAAGGCGAGATTCATCTAGGTTCTGTCGAACCTTCTCAAAGGATTTTGATGCCCATTGATTCCCAAATTCAGTATCCAAAGCGATGCGTATACCCTTGTCATCTGATTCAAAATGGACCAAATGGAGATTGGCAGAATCGCTTTTCTGAACGGCTTCCGCGAAAAGAAGTATGGACTCGATCCGTTTTCCAAGCTGCACTTGATCCGCATCGCTCAACGTGAATGTTTCCCGAGCTTCACGGTCAGCGGCCTGAGGTGCTGGTAGCGCAGTTGGTTGGTCCATCAGGTTGGCTGCAAGGACCATTTCAGCTTCTTCAGGGGATATCCGGGCATTTGATTTGGTCAAATTGAGGACACTAGCCGCCACATATTCTATTTGATCGGGCCGCAGTTCATTATCGCGTACTTGCTGTTGAAATCGTTTAAAGGCTTCGGCAATACGTATTTTTGCGGTCTCATCATCAACAAGATTGACCAATTTGGTACCAATGGCATTCAGCGAAAAAGAAAGAAGGTCTTCTTTATTGCGCTCAAATAACAGGTATCCACCAACGGATACCGCAATAAGTAAGGCAATCAGTCCATATTCTCGAAGTGAAGAAGTCATGTCCGTATAAGGTCTGCTCCCAAGGTTAGGATGTAGTTAACGAGTGAAAGGGGCGAATTGTTATACCCTCATTATTGAGGCAACTTCCCATTTACATGAGCGTCAGTAGGTATTGATTGTAAAAGCTATCACCACTATCCAGTTTTTAGCATGCGTTCCTTCATACCCTACTCGCTTTTTTGTGTGTTTGTCCTAGCAGCCTGTTCCGGTGAGTCATCCAATGCCCAACATGAACCTTCTTCGATAGAGAATGACGTTCAGGTATGGAATACTCATCCTCAATGGGAATGGGTGGGCGATCGGATATCGTATTTTGTTCGAGAAGGCGATGCTACTCGTATCGTGACGGTTCGAAGCGATGGTACTGAAAAAGAGGAGCTAGATCTTGGTCCGGGAAATCACGCAAATCCGACGTATTCAGCTAGAAACGGGAAAATTGGTTTTTCATCTGCGCCGGCAGGGTCGCAAGGAGCTGGGGATATTTGGGTTGCCAATATAGACGGCTCGGAACGCGAGCAGATCACAGATACTCCGGAACGAGAGATGCAGCCTGCTTGGGACGTGGCTGGAATCATGATTGCTTTTATTCGCGTTGTAGATGGCAATTCAGATATTTGGATTGTGAATTCCAGAAATGGCCTAACGCGCCAGTTGACGAAATCAGTCAGTAATGAGTCTCACCCTAAGTGGTCTAATGAGGGGAATCGACTTTACTATGACAAGACCACGGATGCTTCTTCCGAGGTCTGTACTATGGATATCATCACGCGGCAGGAAATTTGTTTAGTCACGTTCGAAGGCATGGTAGTGTCAACTCCAGCTCCGACTCGGTCTGGAGATCGCGTCATCTTTGCGATGGCTGAGGAGAATGAGACAACAGATCTTTGGGAGATTGAGGTAGAGTCCGGTGAATTACTTCAAATCACGGATACTCCGATGGAGTCTGAGTCAGCACCTTTCCTTTCTCCGGATGGTTCTCAGATCGCGTTCCATTCAGATGCTGGGGGAAGCCATCATATCTACGTCATGAACCGAAACGGTACAAATCGACGGAATATCTCAAAATAGTAGCCTAGGCACCCAGTCCACCATCAATCTGGATAGCTTCTGCAACCACGAAGGATGATTCGTCGGACGCGAGCCACAAAACTACGCTTGCGACTTCTTCTGGCTCACCAATTCTTCCAATTGGATGCCAGGAGTCTGCCTGAGCACTTGAGTCTTCTGTTTGCAAGAAAATTTCTTCTGCCATTTCTGAGCGGATGACAGCGGGACACACACAGTTTACTCGCACGCCCTGTGCGGCATATTCCAAACCTGCAGCCTTCGTAATACCGACTACACCAAACTTGCTGGCAGCGTAGCCACTGCTTCCAGGGAATCCCTTGACGCCCGCCATTGAAGCCATATTGATGACGGCTCCTTTTCCTCGCTTGAGCATTTCTGGAATTTCATACCGCATGCTCATCCAGACACCTGTCAGGTTGATGGCCAACAAGTCATCCCATGCATCTTCGGGGTGTAGATGAGTTTCTACGTTGAATGCTCCAGAAATTCCAGCATTATTAAATGCGATATCTAGGCCGCTAAACTGAGCTACGCAGGCTTCGACCATCGTTTTAATCTGACTCCGATCAGACATGTCTGCTTGATGAAAGAAAGCGGTGCCGCCATTAGAACGAATTTCCTCTGCCACTTGCTCACCGCGGTCTTTACGTCGAGCCACTAAAAAAACGTGGGCACCTTCGCGCGCAAATGCTTTGGCAGTGGTCTCGCCGATTCCCGATGAAGCACCTGTGATCAGAACTGTTTTGTCTTTGAAACGCATGACAGGGTATATATTGGTCTGAAAAACTATAGTAGGTACAAAAAAGGCGTCCGGCGGTCCCACCAACCACCGGACGCTCCCCGTTAACCGGGCCCGGTACTGATGACGAGGCCCAGAAGTGTATATCCCATTTCACAACGAATTCGGATCGCTTAAGCAATTCCTATCGTGGATTCTATGGAATGTGTGTGCGACTACGCGCAGATTCGGTTTATCCGCATCCGCTTGTATTTCCACAGTTCGGACAGGAGTAGCATGCCCCACTTCGAACGGTGATGCTGCCGCAATTGGCACAAGGAGGGGCATCTTCTTGATTAGCGAAGGTGCTTTCCTCGGTTTTCACGGTCGTTGCAGTTGCAGTCGTTGTTGCGGAACCGTCCGAGGCTGATCGTCCCAGAAAGTCGTCTACGGTGTTTCCAACTAGCGGATCAACTACTTGTACCGTGGGCTCGGCCACAAACATGTCAATCTGTTCGATATCTTCGGCTGGCTCAACAGGCTGTTTGGCCGTCTCCGCTGGTGCAGGCTGTGTGAGGAAGCGCAATGAGAGATAGCGGAAGATGTAGTCCATGATGGACTTGGCAATCGGAATCTGTCGGTTGTTTGTAAAGCCGTTTGGCTCAAAACGCATGTGGGAGAACTTGTTACACAGATCTTCGAGCGGCACGTTGTACTGTAACGCAATGGAGATCGATGTAGCAAACGCATCCATGAGACCAGAGATGGTCGATCCTTCTTTGGCCATAGTGATAAAGATCTCACCCGGCATCTTGGTGTCTGGATACATTCCGATATGGAGGTACCCTTCGTGTCCGGCAATTGAGAACTTATGCGTAACAGATGGCCGTTCATCTGGCAGGCGGTGTCGAACCGAGGTATGGACAATACGCTCGACCACTTTGACTTCTGGTTCAATCACAGAGGCTTGGCCATCTCCAGATGACTCCGCGCCTTTCGTGTTACCACCCTGTGAGGTAGAAAGTGGCTGACTTCGTTTGGAGTTCTCTCGGTAGATGGCTACGGCCTTCAGCCCCAGTTTCCAGCCCTGCATATAGGCATCTGAGATTTCCTCTGCAGTAGTCTCTTCTGGCATGTTTACCGTTTTGGAGATAGCACCCGAAATGAACGGCTGAGCTGCAGCCATCATTTTGATGTGTCCCATATGGTGAATGGAACGCTTGCCCTTGAACGGCTTAAATGCACAGTCAAAAACGGGAAGATGCTCGTCCTTGAGTCCAGGAGCACCCTCAATAGTGTCATTATCCTCGATAAACTTGAGAATATCCGTTCGCGCTTTCAGATCGTACCCGAGCTTCTCTAGGGCTTCAGGTACCGTCTGGTTGATGATCTTGAGTAGACCATCTCCTTTACCGGCCAGTAATTTATATTTGACGAGTGCAATATCAGGCTCAACTCCTGTTGTATCGCAGTCCATCATGAATCCAATCGTACCAGTTGGAGCTAGAACGGTAGCCTGAGCATTACGGTAACCGTACTGCTCGCCAAGGGTCACCATACGATCTGCCGATGCACGCGCGGCCTCGAGTAAATACTCTGGGCAGGTGGAGTGAATGGTATCGACAGCGTCTCTATGCATCCGCATGACTTCCAAAAACGGCTCGCGGTTGTCCTCGTATCCGTCGAAGGTGCCAATTTTGGGATTTCCAGCAATTTCTGCTGAACGAGAGAATGCTTCGCAATGCTCGATAGCCATAATGGCCCCAGCTACCGCGCGACCTTCGTCACTGTCATAAGGCAGCCCCATAGACATCAAGAGTGCGCCTACGTTGGCAAACCCAAGACCGAGCGGACGATACTTATGAGAGTTCTCTGCAATCTCTTTAGATGGGTATCCGGCGTTGTCTACCAGGAT
>DKOG01000084.1 GCA_002469915.1 Bacteroidetes bacterium UBA7368 | reverse complement strand
GAAAAGGGACTTCTGGAGCAAGGAATCTCATCTGAAAGCGAATTCTTGGACGCTCGACAGGGTGTTACCGAGGCGATGATTGCTCTACGATCCTCCACTCAGAAGCTACTGTCGCTCGGATTCAGCGAGGAGTACATCTCCGAATTACCCAAACAGCCAGATCACGCTCTCGTTCATTATGAATTGATTGCTCCGATGTCAGGACTGGTCTTGGAACGACATATCAGCCAAGGTGAGTCTGTAGATGACGAAAACGACGCCTTCGCCATTGCTGACTTATCTGATGTCTGGATCGATCTCAGCATCTTTCAGGAGCAGCTTGATTCCGTGAGAGAAGGCCAGAAGGCCATCATCACATCAACCGGTAATCGTTTGTCGGCTGAAGGCCAGATAAAATTCCTTCGCTCAACGCTTGGTGAAGAGACTCGAACAGCGGTCGCGAGGCTCGTGTTGGATAATACGAGCGGAAGATGGCGTCCCGGGATGTTTGTGAATGGAGACATCACGGTCGATGAAATCGAAATTAACATTTTAGTCGAACGTTCAGCAATAATTACCCATGACGGCATCGACGTTGTTTTCATCCAAGAAGACGACAGATTTGTGGCTCAGCCTGTGGTTACTGATCGGGTGAATGACACTCATGTTGAGATTGTATCGGGTCTGACCGCCGGTCAGATATACGTTTCACACGGTGCATTTACGCTTAAAGCAGAGCTTGCCAAGAGCGAGCTCTCTGATGACCACTCCCATTAATCATAGGTATATCTGTCATGAACAAATTGATTGAGATACCCTTGAAAAACAGGGTACTGGTTGCAGCATTCACTGTAGCCGTCGTCGTCGCCGGATGGATTGGATACAATGGTCTACCGGTCGATGCATTCCCAGATGTTTCACCATCGCTTGTACAGATTTTTACTGTAACCGATGGGTTAGCACCCGAGGAGATAGAGCAATATGTGACGTTCCCGATTGAAACGACTCTTAATGGCCTGCCCCGGCTTGAAAAGGTCCGATCTGTATCAAACTTCGGGCTTTCCGTGGTCAATGCATACTTCGAAGAAGGCACTGACATGTACTTCGCCCGCCAAGTTGTGGGTGAGAGATTAAGGGAAGCCACTGAACAAATTCCTCAGGGCTTTGGAGAACCCGTAATGGGTCCAATCTCTACAGGGATGGGACTGATACTGTTTTATTATCTGGATGACACAACAGGATCCTATTCCTTGGAAGAACTTCGTTCGATGCAGGATTGGATCGTGAAGTACAATCTTCAGACTGTCCCCGGGGTTACCGAGGTTCTGGGTATCGGTGGATATGAAAAACAATTTCATGTCGACATCGAGCCAGATCGATTGCTCCAGTATGACCTCACACTCGATGAGGTAGTACAGACCATTGAGCAGAACAACTTGAATGTTGGAGCCCAGTTCATCGTTAACAACTCTGAGCAATACGTAGTTCGGTCTGTAGGGCTCGCTACTGGCATCGCGGATCTCGAAAACATCGTCATCAAAACATTCGATGGGACTCCGGTCTACCTGAAGCAGGTATCCGACATCAAGATCGGAGGAGCAATCCGCCGGGGTGTCCAAACCCGAAACGGTGTCGGTGAGGTGATCTCAGGGATGGTTGTGAAGCTGTTTGGTACAAACTCCAGCATCGTGATATCTGAGGTAGAAGCCAAGCTGGATGAAATCAATTCAATCCTTCCAGATGGTGTCAATATCGTGCCGTACTACGAACAGAAATCTCTGGTTCAATCTGCGGTTGCAACAGTTACCACGGCACTGTGGCAAGGCATGGTATTGGTAATACTGATTCTACTGGCTTTCATGGGCAGTTTGCGGCCAAGTTTTGTAGTGGCCGCCTCTATACCGTTCTCGGTTCTGTTTGCGACCTTTTGGATGGGTCAATTTGGGATGTCGGCAAATTTGATGTCGCTCGGAGGTCTTGCCATTGCAATCGGAATGATGGTCGATGGAACCATCGTGATGGTCGAAAACACTGATAGGTTGTTGAGCAGGGCGGACTCAAGTCAGTCCCGTCGACAAATAGTTGTTCAGGCAGGTGCCGAAGTGCTGAGACCTGTGGCATTTGCTGTAACCATCATTGTCGTGGTATTCACTCCTCTATTTTTGCTACAGGGAGTTGAAGGTATCACGTTCAGACCGTTGGCATACACTGTCGCACTTGCAATGGTCGGATCTCTTGTTTTTGCAGTCGGCATTTCACCTATGTTTTCGTACATGTTGCTGCGGAGGTCAAAGAAAGGTGCCGAGGAGCCTACACTTTCAGAGCGTGTCGAAAGGTGGCTGGCAAGCGTGTACCGGCCTCTGGTAACATTCTTTGTGCAAAAAAGAATCAGGGCTGTCGCCCTGGCTGGAGTTTTGATGCTTGCTGGAGTATCGACTTTCCCCTTTCTCGGTTCTGAATTTACGCCGACGCTACAGGAAGGGACGCTGGTACTGCGCCTTACAATGGCACCTTCAATTGCGTTGGAAAGCAGTAAAGAAACCGCATTGATGGTCGAGCGACGTCTGATGAAGATACCTGAAGTATCGGGGGTTGTGAGCAGGACTGGGCGAGGCGAGGTTGGGGCTCATACAGACCCAGTTAATAGCTCCGAGATGTACTTGATGCTAAAACCAAAGGATGAATGGCGAGTGTCGTCTCAAGGTGCGTTACAGGAGCTGATAAGAGATGAGCTTGGAAGTGTCCCGGGTGTGCTGACTAACTTCACTCAGCCGATTCAAATGACGGTGGATGAATTACTCGAAGGAGTTCGGGCTGAACTTGCCATCAAATTGTTCGGCGATGATCTCGACATACTCAAGGAACGAGCGGACGAAATTGCTTCTGTTGTCAGTCGTGTTGAGGGGGCAGAAGATGTTCAACCGGATCAGATTTCAGGCGCTCCTCAGTTACGTATCGACATTGATCGAGAAGCGATTGCTCGTTATGGAGTGAATGTTGAAGATGTCCAACACACTATCAGAACTGCTGTTGGAGGCTCTGAAGCTGGACAAATATTTGAAGGTGTAAGGCGGTTTGACATTTATGTCAGATACGATGAGCAATTCAGATCCACTCCGCGAGCCATCGCGCAAACACTGATCCCTATCCCATCGGGTGCCCGGGTTCCACTTTCTGAACTGGCTTCAATCGAGACGTACACTGGTCCAAGGCAAATCACGCGAGAAAACAATCAAAGGTTCATTACTGTTCAACTAAATGTCGAAGGGCGAGACATTGGCTCGTTTGTCCAAGAAGCAGAGCGAACAATTGAGCAGGAAGTCGATCTGCCTGTTGGATACTTCACGACGTGGGGAGGTCAGTTTCGGCTTCAACAGGAAGCAAACAAAAGGTTACTCTTGGTGGTGCCAATCACGCTCGTGCTGGCATTCTTACTTCTCTACTTGAGTTTTGGCTCTTTTGGAAGTGCTTTGCTGATTGTGATGAATGTCCCGGTAGCACTTGTTGGTGGGATAGTGGCACTTTGGCTCTCAGGCCAAAACCTGTCTGTGCCTTCCTCCGTCGGCTTCATTGCTTTGTTTGGAATCTCACTGCAGAATGGAATGGTATTGGTCACCTATCTGAATCAGCTTGTAAGGGATGGGATGACTGTTGATAAAGCTTCCATTGAAGGCGCTTTATTAAGGCTGCGCCCGGTCTTAATGACAGCTGCCACAACCACTCTGGGTCTGATACCACTTCTGCTGGCAACCGGTACGGGAAGCGAGGTGCAACAGCCTCTCGCGACTGTAGTTATCGGTGGTATTGTGACTTCTACGGTGATGACGCTTTTGGTTATTCCGGCCCTGTACAAGTGGTTTACTGAACGACCAGAGTTAACATTTTGACACTGTGCCCCCATCCTGGCCGGGATGGGGGCTCCTTCAGCACCTCTAATCGATGTCCAATTGTGTTCGTGTCCTTGAACCCAGCTGCCTGCGATTGATTAGTAGAAACACGACTGGAATGATGATCAGGGTCATAAAGGCGGCCGATACCAATCCTCCAACCATTGGCGCAGCAATTCTCTTCATTACCTCGGCACCTGTCTCTGTTCCGAACATGATCGGAAGCAAAGCCAACAACGTTGTTATCACCGTCATGAGAAGCGGACGAACGCGAAGCAATGCTCCTTCAATGACGGCATTTCTTACATCTTCATGATTCTTCAAGCGCTCCTCACTTCGATACCTATTCATAGCCTCTCGAAGGTATACAAGCATTACAACTCCGGTTTCAGCTGCAAGGCCAGCCACAGCAATGAATCCGACTGCCGTAGCTATGCTCATGTCGAATCCGAGAAGCGTAATCAACCACACTCCACCTATCAGTGAAAACGGAACTGTCAGAAGAATCATCGCGGACTCTGCTGCATGCTGCAGGTGAATCATAAGTAGCAGAAAGATGATGGCAATGGTAAAAGGAATCAGGATTTTCAGCCGATTGTTTGCGCGTTCCATGGACTCGAATTGGCCACTCCATCTCAATGAGTAGCCTGCTGGAAGGTCAACCTGTTCAGCGATCACGGCTTTTGCACGCTCTACAAAGCCGCCAATATCCTGTCCACTTTCCAGATCCACGAACACCCATGAGTTCGGACGTGCATTTTCACTCTTAATCATGGTGGGACCATCATGCAAGGACACCTGAGCGACCTGTCCCATCGGTATCTGCGACCCGTCTTCGGTAAGAATCAGGATAGATTCCATCTGTTGAGGGGAGGATCGAAAAGCCTGTCGGTAGCGAATGTTTACCGGATAGCGTTCAAGACCTTCTATGGTATTTGTGATGTTCATCCCACCCACTGCAGAAGCAATCACTTGCTGAACGTCGCCCACAGTTAGGCCATACCTCGCCGCCTGTTTACGGTCAACATTAAAGTCGAGATATGACCCACCAACTGCACGCTCAGCAAAGACGCTCTGGGTACCGTCGAGATCTGTCAGTGCCAGTTCTATCTCCCTTCCAATGCGCTCTAACACTCGAAGATCTTGCCCAGCAATCTTGATGCCAACAGGGGTCTTTATCCCAGTAGCCAACATGTCTGTACGGGTTTTTATTGGCATCGTCCACATATTGGTTAGACCGGGAATATCGACGGCCTCATCCATTTGGCTGATCAGATCCGCCTTTGTCAACCCCTCTCGCCATTCATCTTTCGGCCTCAGAGAGATGGTGGTTTCAAACATTGACATGGGTGCAGGATCTGTTGCTGTGTTTGCTCGACCTGCTTTGCCAAACACTGACTTCACCTCAGGAAACGATTTAATGATCCTATCAGTCTGTTGAAGCAAGTTCTTTGCCTGCTGGGATGACACTCCGGGAAGCGTTGTCGGCATATAAAGCAGGTCACCTTCATCGAGATCAGGCATGAACTCCGATCCCATCTGCTCAAATGGGATAATCGTTCGACCAGTGATGAGTTGTTGTATTGGAAGGATGGTGGTAGCCAAGACAAGTACTGACCATACCAGAACGGTCTTTGGGTACTTTAGCGAAAACTCAATAATCGGACGATACACGGTTATCATTCCGCGAGATATCGGATTCGTACTCTCACTGCGGATTCGGCCTTTCACAAAAAATGTCATCAAGGCTGGCACAAGTGTGATAGCCAAGATGGAGGCGGCACCCATTGCGAATGTTTTGGTGAATGCAAGCGGCCTGAATAGTCGTCCTTCTACTTGTTCGAGAGTGAATACAGGAAGAAATGACACTGTCACTATGAGCAGAGAGAAGAATAGACTTGGCCCCACCTCTACTGCAGCCGATTTAATCGCTGCTATCCTTTCCTGAGAAGTCTGACGCCGCTCCAATGAAGCAGATTGTCGCTCAATGTGCTTGTGCGCATTCTCAACAAGTACTAAAGAAGCATCTACCATCACGCCGATTGCGATGGCGATACCCCCCAGACTCATGATGTTTGCATTCATACCGAGGGCATTCATCAGTAGAAATGCAGCAAGGACGCCCACTGGCACCGTTACAACCGCTACGAATGCACTTCGTACATGTAGAAGGAATAGCATGACAATCATCGCAACAACAAGAAGCTCCTGCCACAATTTTGTCTTCAGCGTTGAAACTGCCCTCTGAATCAATGCAGAGCGATCATAATCGATGACGACTTCCACTCCGTCCGGAAGTCCAGCGCTGAGTTCTTCTAATCGGTCTTTAACATCGTCAATGACTCGAAGGGCATTTTCACCATATCGCATGACCACGATGCCACCCACTACTTCTCCTTCTCCATTTCGCTCTGCGATACCGCGACGCAACTCTGGCCCCATTCGAACATCAGCAACATCATTCACGGTAATCGAGCTGCCATTAGACGTAGCAAGTGGAATGGTTTTGATGTCCTCCATCCCACGCAAATATCCTTTGCCACGAACAATGAACTCGCGATCACCCAGCTCAACCACCCGTCCTCCCACATCCGCATTGCTTTCTCGTAATTGCATTGCGATATGTTTTATAGACAGGCCATAGCCAGCAAGTCGTTGTGGATCAACGACTATCTGATACTGACGCTCAAATCCACCCACTGTCGCGATTTCAGCTACTCCTTCTACAGACTGCAACTCGTAGGTCAGGAAGAAATCCTGAATTGATCTCAGTTCTGAGAGATCATGATTGCCGGATTTGTCCAAGAGGCTGTATTGCAATACCCACCCTACGCCCGTCGCATCAGGACCCAACGTGGGGGACACACCGTCCGGAAGAGAATCTCCCACCTGGTTTAGGTATTCGAGAACGCGACTACGTGCCCAATACATGTCCGTACCGTCCTCAAATATCACGTAAACGAAGCTGGTACCGAACATCGAATAGCCACGAACAGCTGTCGCAAATGGCACAGAGAGCATGGCAGATGAGAGGGGATACGTAACCTGTTCTTCTACTATTTGAGGACCTTGCCCTGAAAAATCAGTCTTAATGATTACTTGAACGTCCGATAGATCAGGAATTGCATCAACAGGTGTTTGAGTGACTGCCCAGATACCGAATAGTGCAACCAGAAGCGATATGCCGGTTACAAGAAATCTATTGTTGATACTGGCTTCAATTATGTATTTAACCATTTTAGTGCTCCATCCCTGCCATTGATGAAACAGCACTTCCCAACTGAGCTTCTGAATCAATCAAGAACTGAGCCGAAGAAACAATCGTCTCACCTCCTTCCAGTCCATCCAGAACCTGAACGCGACCGCCCGACTCGATCCCCGATCTAATACGCACAGGTCGGAACATGCCTTCACCGAGAGATAGAATTATAAACTCCTGTTCTCCGTCTCTCAGAAGAGCCTCTGATGGAACTGTCACCGACGGATTTTCGGATCGTCCCTCCAATGTTACGGTCGCAAACATCCCCGGCTTGAAAGGAGAATCGTCTCCAGAGGGCAAAATGATTCGAGCTTGAGCCGTCTTCAGGTTAGCGTCAAGCATAGGGTAGATGTAATCGATCACACCTTCATAAATAAAGCCGGGGTTGTAGGGAAGCTCAACCGTTGCAGGGGTGCCAACTTCGATCCAAGGGACGTCCTGCTCGTAGATATCCACGACCAGCCACGTTTTGGAAATGTCAACGATCTTCATCACTGGGGACCCAGCCTTTACAAAAGAGCCTTCAGCGACCTGTTTTCCCATGATCTCGCCTCCAACGGGAGCCGCGAATGAAATCGTTCTAAGAGGCTCCGAACCATTTTCCATTTCCGCAAGGGCATCATCGGTCACGTCCCAGAGTTGCAACCTTCGCTTCACAGCATCAATCACGCGAATAGCTTGTGAGGTGGATTCTTCGTCAGCACTGAGTTCTTGTAGTCGTTCCAAATATCGAGTCGCTGTCAAAAGCTCTTCTTGTGTAGCCACCAATTCGGGGCTATACAGATCAAAAAGCGGCTCTCCAGCTTCGACACGCTTGCCGTTATAGTCGGCCTGAAGATTCTCGATGTATCCAGAAGTCTTCAATGTCACTTCGTACTCGGCTTGCTCATCCATTGCAAATCGGCCAGTTGTTCTGACAGAATGGGACAATGACTCGACCAATGCTGTCGCGTAGCGCACTCCTATTGTTTGAATCGCCGAAGTACTTAAATGAACATCTGATCGATCATTTTCTCCGGACATGATTATCATTTCATGAGACGCTGAGCCTTCCATGTTCGCTGCTGACATGTCTTGAGGCTCGGAATCGTCCATATCCATTGAAGACATATCGTGAGCAGATTCAGAAGCCTTAACGTGCTGATTAGGGTTAGAAGTCGCCTGATCTTCTGAAGAACATGCTGTCAACCCAAACCACAAGAACAACCCGACACCAATCCAGAGCGGACTAATTTTACTATTTGTCATCTTGACACCTCTACAAATCGACCCAATTGTCGCTCCAACGAAGCATGGGTCACCTTTAATTCATTTATCACTTCAAGCAACCTGACCTGCAGGTTGAAAGAAGTCCGTTTGGAATCGAGCACTGTAAGAAAAGCTGTTCGACCCGTCGTGTATGCTGACAATGCAGACTCAGATACCGATTCGGCCCGTGGAATCAGGTCTGTTCGCAGGAGTTTTTCCTGATCGATAAGGTTGTGATAGCGTTCAAATAGGTGTCGAATGGCTTCCGTAATCGAAACCTCCTCCGACTCCTTAATCACCTGCGCCTTGTGTGCCTGAAGTAGAGCGAGCTCTCTGGGCACAGACCTACGATTCTTGCCCAGAGGTACATTGATGGCCATTCGAACAGATACTGCATCTCTTCCTGTAGCCACGGCGGTCAATTCAGAGCTTGCTACATCGATGTATTCTATTCCGACCGTGAAACTCGGAAGAGTATCATATCTCGACAGCTTGATCTCAGTGTCAGACCGAGTAATCTCGATATCGGACATCTTGATCTGAGGAGCCGATTCCAATCCTTCCTCTACCAGCATATCGATATCCGAACTACTCAGTGATGAAAGTGGTCTTTCACTCAGGTGTTGGAATTCTGTGATTGATACTTGACGGTTGAGTAGCGATGAGACAGATAGGACCTGATCGTGCAGATCACTGTCCAGTTGCTGTTTTCTTAGATCCAAATACCGCTGCTCATTTTGAATATTCAGAATTGGCGAGAGGCTTTCAGATCCAGTTTCGTATTGAGCAACCGCAGCATCTTCGAATCGCTCAAGTTCTGTTGCAAAAGCATCCACCAACCGATTCATTTCCTGAATGAGGAAGATTTGGTCGATGGCCAGCTTCAACTTGAACTCCTTTTGGAGTCGAGTTGCCGCATACAAGACTCCAGAAGCCTGTACGTCAAATCTCTTTTCTTCCTTCTGAAGACCGCGGTAACCGGGAAACGGAAGCTGCTGAGAAATGCTCACCCTGCTCCTGATGGAGCCTCTCGCCGTTTGGATTCTGTACGGACTCCACGATGTCGAAATCATCGGGTCGCTCCAGATGCCGGACAGTTTTACACGGTTTGAGGCCGTTTCCGTATCGAGTGAGACAATCTGAAGATCGAGGTTGCGATCTCTGACTTCGCTCAATAGTTCCTGATAAACATCTTGTCGTGCATGTGAGGGTGATGCCGATACACCCGCTGCAAGCGTTAGAATGAGACAAGCTTTCAGGATTCCACGGACCCCGCTTCTGGGGTTCGAGTATTCCATTTTTTTACTCTGATTTTGGTGCGAGACGTTGCTAATTATGGACCCACAGGGTCGATAGATTCAGCGGCTCAGAGTAGAAGGGGCGCGCAGCAGCTCAGGAAATGAAACGACTGTTCGGGAGTCGATTCTCCCCTCGTAATCGACGACGTCTTGAAGGGTCGGGACGGGATTTCGCTCGCTCCTGCGGTACGTTCCGAAGGGGGGGTCAATTGGGTGGTTTGCGACACTACGAAATTGTCCGCAGCACTCAAATCACAGCACTCCTTCATTTCAGACTTTCCAGATGAATCACATGACATGTCGGATTCCATTTCCGACATCATCATCATACTGGAAGCATTCGCGATATGCGGTTGTGCAGCCAATACAGAAATGGCAAGCAGAAGAACCGCTGATATGTTTCTCATAAGAATCACGAGTGCAGTATACGCCACCGCAGGATTGACATTGTCCAGTCAATCCGTATTCGGCTCTTATTCAAGGTGACCTACCCACCCGAATGAACTTTAGAGGCCCTTAGTTCTTGGCATGGTGGCATTGAGGTAGAAGGACACTTAGGCCCCCACAGGCTGCCAAAAGCTGCTCTGTGAGGGCCATTCATGCTCCACAACAATCGGCTAAGAAGCCACATTCCACAATGAACTCATCAACTTGTCATTTCGCCGTTGATTTAGTTCGTCTACATACCCGGTAGTCGTAGTCACCTTTTTATGACCAAGCATTGATTGGATCGCACGTATTTCATGTCCTTGAGCCTGAGCTTCGTTCGCCACAGAATGTCGAGCTACGTGCATTGTGAGACCCGTTGGATCAATACCGGCTCGTTTTGCAACCTTCTTCAGCCGCGAATTGACCATCACATTCTTGGAGGAAATTTGCCTTCGCAACGCAATAGGATCGGCAATGACTGATTGATCAATCAAAGGGAATAGCAGCTCACCAACTATGCCATGATAACCGGCAACAAAGGGGTTTACCTGCTCAGGTAAGAGGTTTGCCACTGCCTGCCCTGTTTTCATCGACGTAAAAGTAACACGACCATCCTCGATGCTTTTCTTTGTCAGCACACATAAGTCTGAAAACCGAACTCCTCCACCGAAATAAGAGAAAAGGAAGACATCCCGAGCAAGGCCCAGCCTAAAATCACCTTTCAGGTTGAGTTCCATAAGCTTGCTAATCTCTTGAAAGCTCAGGCGTCGTCGCGTCGGGACAGTTTTTCTCGGCATGGTGTAGCGAATAAACGGATTGTCATCTGCAGATATCAGCCTATCCGCGTGAGCAAGTTTGAATAGACGCCTCAGTCGCTTCATCTCGTTGTGAGTTGTGTTGTCTGAGTTTTTGCATTGGTTGCGTAAGTACGACTCGAACTTCACCAAATCGCGATGGGAAAACTGTATCCAATTCAGGGACCTTGGAAACACCTTCGACAGCTTCCTTAAGGTCACTTCGAATTTTCTCTTCTCCCAATATTTTCCTTTCAGTTCAAGGTCATCGATGTATTCTTCTATGAATGGAAATACGCCGCTGTATCCTTTTGTGACTTCGGCCTTGACTGCCTCCGCGGTACGATGATTCTCGGCTGCCAAGTTGGCCTCGGTGCACAAATGAATGATCGTGTTGTTTTTGCTCTGTGAGTAGCGATCTGAAGCACGAACCGACTTCTTGTTAGAATTCCAATCCTTCGGGCTGACGCACACCTTGGTATGAATGTAGCAGGAAGAGCGATTCGCCGTGATTCGGATGTATATTGGACAGGTGCCTTCTGAGCTTTTTTTATGCTTCATCAGGACTGGTACGACAGTAGGTCTCATTGTTTATTTATTTGTGTTGGTACAACATAGGTACAACAAATGTCGCTACTCACTGCGTACTCAAACAACAACCAGACCCTCAATACAGGCTAAATTCGACGTTTTTAGTACCGTGTGCGGGGTTAAGCCGCAATTGGATACCACTATCTCAAATCCTGCCGGGCCCACTAGAACCCCATGTATGCCAGAGGCCTACATGGGGTTTTGTTTTACGGACGATAATTACCCAAGATTTGACTCACTTAGAGACGACGGTAAAAGGTAGCGCGAGAACTAAATGCTCCATCCCCTCACTGCCTTCGTCTCGGTCATTCCGAGCAGTCAGGATTATAAAAGAATTATCATCCCTAGACGCTACTAACTGCAGCAGAAGGAAAGCTTGGGCTACCAATAACACGTCAGCTTGCAGGAGCGCAGAGTAAAAACCAACTCGCACGGCCTAATATTTACCTGTATGCGTATCGTGGGGATCACTTATCTCTCTAAAACCCGAATCCGAAAAATAATATGATGTGAATTATGTATAATGATAAGGATACATACTCCTATATCCGTAATGATCCTTTTCGAGGCATTATCCATGAAAACAATTCTTCCTGTACTCGCCTTTACGGCATTTTTCGCCGGCTGCCAGATGGCAGAAGCCCCCGCAGAAGAGGCCCAAGACCCTGTAGAACCCACTACTACAGATGCCTCCTTTGATGCCATAAAATCGTTGGAAGGCACGTGGAACGGAACCATGGCATTCGACGACGGCCGCGAAGATGTATCCATCTTAAGTGAATTCAAAGTGGTCTCGGGTGGCAATACGGTCATCGAGAAATGGATCGAAGACGGTGTGGAGATGGCGACGACCTTTACCATGGAAGATGGTAGAATGCTCACCAAACATTATTGTGTTCTTGGGACTGAGCCTTCGTTTCAAAGTACCATGAGCACGGACGGAACTATCGACTTTACGCTACGTGACGACGTCCCATACGAAATGGGCGTAAACGACTTCTTGGCCAGTATGTCATTCGACCTCTCAGAAGTCGAATCAAATTCAATGAGCCGTAGTGGGGTCGTCTCAGTTGGCGGCGAAGACATAACCTCCTCAGCAGTACTGACAAGAACAACGGACGAATAGCCCCATGGCGCAAATGTAATTGCGAAAGCCTCGCTAGTCTTGGACTAGCGGGGCTTTTTTTGTGTTAAACATGTCGCTCAACTAAGTACATCCATTCATACGAATAGAGAGGCCTGAAAATTAGGGGTTCTCAGACACGACTGTTATTCTAATAAGCCCCTAAAAACCGTAGGACTTTGATCTCGCTTCCAACAACTTATAATTAACCACCCAACCAGAATGTCAGATACACTTTCAAAAACCTGCTCTCTCTTCTTCATTGCTCTTCTTATATCCGGAAATGCGGTGAACGCGCAAGAAGCCGATCCAAGTGACGTTAGTTCAGTTGATGCCATTATTCAGGCTTATTACGAAGTCGTTTCTGGTCCTGCGGGTGAAATTCCTGACATAATGAGGGATAAAACGCTTCATCACCCTAGTGCATGGATTGCGATTGCTGGAACCGATGACGAAGGAAACCCTGTTGTTCAGACAATGGACCTGGATGGTTTTTATGGTGAAAATGCGCCCCGCACCGAAGGTTTTTTCGAGTGGGAAACCGATCGGCAAATCCGTCGATCAGGCAATATGGTCAGTGTATGGAGTAGCTATGCCACGTCTCTAACCGAAGGTGGTGAGCCGTACACTCGTGGCGTAAACACCATCACGCTGTGGTTTGATGGAAACCGATGGTGGGTGATGAATTGGATGTTTGATACGACCGACGGCTAGCACGCATTGCTCATAGTATCGATAAGCCGCAGACTTGCGTCCTGCGAACCTTACTAAACCTAGAAGCCCCGATTGCGATACGCAATCGGGGCTTCTAGGTAACAACCAATAGCGAGATTAACCGCCAATTTCGCAGGTCATATCGTCGCCACAGCACATGGGCGATTTAACCTTGCCATGACCATCCGGACACTGAGATACTGCCACTTGAGCGCCTGAGCCGGTCGTAATGGTAGAATGAACGAGTTCTTTATTGCAATGTCCACAGGTCATTGAACCCACACTCATTCCGCATTTTCCGCATGAATATGCTGCCATCGAACTTCCTCTGATTTGAGATTGAATTTTTGCTGCTTTAAATCTAACACTTGCAGCGCTATGAGTCGAGTCGCTTGTTCTTTTAACAGTGTGGAGGCGTAGTTTCCGACACCTAAAACCAAGACCCTCGAATGCAAAGACCATTTATTCGCCCCATGCCGGGTAGGGACATCACTGAATCCCACCGACCGGCCACTCCACTTGAGTTATTTTTTGATCTCGTTTGCGTTATTGCGATCGCTAGCGCTGCCGCAGGTTTACATCATGCAATCGCTGAAAATCACATAGGAATAGGAATTCTGACCTTTACCTACGCTTTTGGATCCATTTGGTGGGCGTGGATGAACTTCACTTGGTTCGCCTCAGCCTATGATAATGATGACATCCCCTATCGAATTGCCGTGTTTGTGATGATTGGTGGCGCGATGCTTATCGCTGCCGGAATCCCAGCCATGATGGTCGATCAGGACTCTACCCTTGGATTGACGGGCTACATTATTATGAGGTTAGCGCTCGTCTCGCTTTGGCTTCGTGCAGGCAAACATGACCCCTCCAGACGAACTACGGCCATCCGATATGCTGTCGGCATTTCTATGTGCCAGACCCTTTGGATAGTCGGTGTCTTATTCGTCCCAGCTGAATTTTTCTTCTGGTTTTTTCCGTTCGCATTCATTTGTGAATGGGCCGTTCCATGGTATGCAGAAAAGGCAGCCGGTACCCCTTGGCATAAAGGTCATATTGCAGAACGATATGGTCTACTTACGATAATCGTCCTAGGCGAGTCATTACTTGCGCTCTCCATGGCCATTTCTGCTTCTGGAGAAATTGGTTCCTGGAGTTTCGAACAACACATGCTCATTTTGAGTGGCTTAATCCTTGTCTTCTCTATGTGGTGGTTGTATTTCAGCGAGTCTGAGCACCTAGCACTAGACCGCACCGAATCCGGATTTATTTGGGGCTACGGCCACTTGGTTGTATTTGGGTCTGCAGCGGCTGTTGGAGCCGGCCTCGCTTTAAACGTAGATGTGTTATCGGGACATGCCCATGTTGAAGGTTTCATCTCCAATGCGGCTCTTACCATTCCGTCCGCCCTCTTTTTGTTCGGACTCTGGATTGTCCATGACCAATTCAATCACAAAAAAGGATTCCTTAGATATCTGGTCCCTATCACAGCCCTCTTACTACTAGGGGCCACGTACGTCCCGTTTGCCCCAGCTGCAACGGCGTTATTACTTACCGGCTGCCTGATGGTCCGTCTCAAACAAGCGTCCTTCATTGACGACTCACATCCCACTGTATCCTAATGTTCATTAGCGCACTCGATTTGTTTAAAGTCGGGATTGGCCCCTCCAGCTCCCACACCATGGGTCCCATGGTTGCCGCATTTCGCTTTCGAGAAGAGACCTCGGATCGACTGG
>DKOG01000274.1 GCA_002469915.1 Bacteroidetes bacterium UBA7368 | reverse complement strand
CGCAAACTCTCTCGAGTCGGATGAAGCGTAACAATGGATTGAACATTGACACCGTTGCCGTCAAACTCCATGATCGTGTTATGCGGAAGAATAAACGTGCCCCTTGGGTTTACCGGCCCTCGGCGACTCACATAAATGTGATTATCCTCGATTACTCCTACCCCCGTGAACGAGACCTCAAGGTCCGTTTCGATGGGATCTGGAGCATTAAACTTTCGGGAGTCATCGTCAAACGGGTGCCAGATGATGTCGCCTAGCGATGGGGATCCCGTGGTAATATTGTCATACCGAAGAATGACGGGAAGATTCCACGTACGCCCATTTAAAAGCGTATCCCGACGAGCTGTTACATAAACCGAGAATCGACGGTCTTGAACAACTGAGTCTCCGCCTCCACTAATCGGGATGAACGTTGTTGGGCGCCCAGAAAGATCAAACACATGGAGTCCCCGACTATCGACGACGTAAAGAAATTCGTCATAGCCAGGATAGACGTCTTGGGGCTTTTCAAGTGGCAGACCGTCCGCTCCTGTTTCATAAAACGGAAACAGAGGCACATACTCGACTTCATTCAGAAGAGAAGGGTCACTTCTGCCCGCTTCGAATATTTCCTGCGTGGTTTCATCCTCTTTTGATCCCATCACAGAATCACAACTGGTGAGCACCAGAAGGAAGATGGGGAGCACACAATATGTTAGCTGTCGGAAGTTCATAGTGAGAAATTCAGTCCAAACCGATGCACATTTCCAAGACGTTCCATTCGATTGAACCCATAATCAATTTGTAAATCTCGGCCCGCAACAGGAACGCGGAAACCGGCTCCCATGCTAGGTGCGTCTACCTCCTCGATGCCGAAACGGTATCCGGCTCTCAGAAAAAAGGTCTCATTCCAACCAAATTCTGCGCCTGTAGTCCAGTATTCCGCATTATCATTCGGGTTGTTCAACTGGGCCAGAAGCGTGAGACGATTAGCTTTCGACTGTTTGAATACATCGTAGGCAAAGCCTAAATGAAAGGTGGTCGGCGCGGTCATAGCCACAAAATCCGATTCTATTTTGATCGGATCATCCGCGATTACGGGTCGCTCGATGGTACCCTCGGGACGGCCATCTAGACCGAAATTACGGAAGGCAACAGCCATTCGAGCACCCGTAGAGCCGACGCTGTAATGAATGCCGAGGTCAAAAACGACCGACTTAGCAGTGAGCCCTGCTACCGATTCCTGGATATACTTGGTCGTAACTCCGTAAGAGAACAAATCAGTTAGTCGCTGCGACAACGTCAATCCGGCCGCGACATCAATAAGCCGAAAGGTCTGCCCCGTGCCCGCAGGTTCAAACTCTGTCGTCACATCCATCTTCCCAGAATTCATAGTCTGGAGAGTTGCTCCTAAAGAAATTCCTTGCGGCAAGGCCCATGTCACACCCGCAAAATCGAGGGATACATCGACAAAGTAGGAGGTGTGATGAAACCCCGCCTGAAAGCCGTCGAGATGGGAAACCAACGCTGGATTCCATATCAACGCACTCACGTCATTAGCATCAGCGACCACGGTTTCGCCCAGAGCAGCGCCTCTCGCATCAAACGGAATCTTGAGAAATTGAAAGCCAGATGTTCCAGCCTGCTCCCCGCCAAAGGTGGGTAATAGCTGCGCTTGGACCACTGGAATGGTCCAAAGCAGAAGTAACGATATGACGATAAGTCGTTTCATTAGAACCGGAATGACACGCCAAAAAGAAAATGCCGCTGAGGCAAGAAACGCGCGGGATTGAACGGAGGAAGGCCTGACGTATTGGGGTCCTCGAATCGAGGATCTCGTGTACCGCTGGGCACATCATAACCGGCATTATCTCGAAGAGAAATGAAGTCCGTGGATTGCGGATCGACATTCGGATACGCTTCTCCCGTAACTGGATTAACAATAATGCTATTCTGTTGATTGAACAGGTTAGCCACTTCCAGTGAAAGTCGAACATCCGTGCCCTGAATCGAAACCGTTTTATGCATACTCAGATCGAACCACCACCAGGTAGCACCAATCTCTGAGTATCGAGCTGCCGGATCCGAAACAGAAGAATAAATGGGTCGCCAATCCTGTTCTCCGCTGAAAGGATTGATCTCATTGCCCTGGAATTCAACGGGCGTATAGCGCTGGCCGCTACGAAGCGTCGTTGAGAGCAGCGCTGAAATTCTGTTCAATCCTTTTATGCCAAAAAGAGGGCGATCCCGATCGTGCTGGAAGGTGATATTCCCCTTGAAATCAAATGGGCGATCCCACGCCAGCGGAGTTTCAAAGGTGTTATCGATATCCCCGTTTGCCAGGAATTCTGATAGCGCATCATTGTTGGTGCTTGAAAGACCGGTCGCACGGGAGAAGGATGCCGAAATCTGGCCGCTGAACCGCTCTCCGACTCGTTTCAGATAACTCGCTTCAATACCACGAACACGTGCAAAGTCGCCGTTAACTCTGAACGCCCTCAATACTTCACGACCAGTCGGATCAGGTACGATTACACTCTGCACCGTAATGAAATCAAACTTGTCCCGCCAGAAAGCCGTCACATTCAAGACATCATTACTGGTAAACTGCGTTCGCAATCCCAACTCATAGGAGATGTCCACTTCCGGATCAAGATTGGGGTTGCCCAGATCTGAGAAGAAAGATCGATCCTGGAAGAAAGGATCCAATCCGGTGTAGACAAATGTTGGATGGGGTAACTTGGTCGAGTGGCCATAGTTAAAGAACATCACTCTGTTCTCTGTAATGGGGAATGACACCCTCAATTTGGGCAGAAGACGGAATTTCGTTCTCATTCCGAACAGCTTAACCGACTCGCTTTTGTACGATTCGCGGATCGTATCAAGAATGGGCGCCTGTGGGTCCTCGATTAGATCGTCCACATATTTTCCCGGAGCCCAATATTCGAATCGAAGGCCTGCGTTTGCAATGAGCCCACGATATCGAATTTGATGGGTACCAAAAAGAGCGCCTCTACGCGGCTTCACGCGCCAGATGTCTGAGGAATCACCCAACCGATTGGTACCTGCACTTTCGCCCGTTCCGATGGGCGCGCCCACCCAAGGTCGAATTACATCAATCCACTGGTAGTCGTTGACTTTCGCCTCAAAACCAAGGCTCAAACGGTTGTTCAGGTCACTCGAAAACCGAGTGTAGGTAGCTCGAAGTGTATACTCCTCAGCAAAATGATCATGGAAGCGAGTGGCTATGCCTCCATTATTAAACAGCCCGGGCCCTGGCAACACGAATTGCGCATTGGGATCTAGAGGCAGACCGTTTTCATCTACAAATAGATTCGCGGGCCAAGACACAATCGAAAAGGGATCCAGCTCGGTATCGACATTATCCGGTCTCCAACGTCGTCCGTTCGCATCGGCTCGTAACCGCGTAAATAGACGACTGAACTGCACATCGTAAAATGACTGGTCGTTTATAACGTGTGACCATTTCAAGTATGAGATGATGTTGTCATGGGCAAACGTACTGGCATTATCAGGCTGAAGTACGAACGCATACTGGAATCCAGGTGAGATAACGGCCTCGTTACCTGTCACCTGAAGCATCCGCGTATTCTGGTTCACCGTAAGGGAGCGTTGGTAGGATCCTTGAAGCTTCATTCCCGGACGAATGGCCCACGTCAATTTCGAGATTCCATTCCATCGATTTCCGGTGCGGGGTAAGAAGAAGGTTCCATCCACCATCGACGTGCGAACCTGATCCGGCGTAGCGGTATTTCGCGTGAAACCATCTGACAACTGAACCTGACCGGAAAAGAAGAAGCGAAGTTTACCGGGAATAATGGGGCCGCTCAAATTGGCTTCCCAAATATCCTCCATGAAATTCGATTCAGCATTCTTATTGAATCCAAAGTTATCTCGTTTGTGAGAGAAGAAGCCTTTGAATTGGTCGGTTCCATCTTGGGTTTGAACGGCAACAACTCCGGAAGTCACGTCGCCAAACTCGGCCCCGATACCTCCTGTAATCACTTCAATTTCAGAGAACGAATTTGAGCCCACATCTAGTCCAAATCCCGTTCCAGCGAGAGGATCCTTAGCAGATACGCCGTCAACGTAAAAACCCGTTTCTGAAGCTCGTCCACCCCTGATATAAAGACCGGTTGGATCTCGTACCACACCCACTTGCGTGGCTACTGCTTGCTGTACATCCCGAAGAGGAGCCAGCTCGAGTTGTTCTTGAGAAATGGTCGAAGAAGAAGACGAACTCTCAACGTCAACGAGGGGCCGTTCACCGACGACTACAATCTCGTCTTCTGTGGACAACACCGCCACACCTAATTCGACGTCGAGCGGCGTTGTGGTACCGTCTACAATCACTATTTGCGTGAACAATTTCGTCTCAAACCCAATGAATGAGACACGCACAGAATATTCGCCAGCACGCAGGTTAGGGATTTCATACCGACCGTTAGGGTCGGAAGCCGCACCACGCGATGTACCCACGACAATAAGGTTCACGCCCGGTAGTGATTCGCCGGTTTCAGCGTCTCGAACCGTTCCCGCAAGAATACCCTGAGCTGCAGCGTAATCCGATCCAAGCAAAAGCAGGAGGAAAAAGAGGATATGGGACTTACGAAATATCATTTAGGAAACCCGAGGCTTTCTAGCATAAGCTTGACGGCATCTCGTGCCGTTTGTGGATTTCCATCCTCTCCAATGACCAAAGGAGTTCCGTTGGCTTCATTGATCAGAGGAATCGTAAATAAACCGACTCTACGATCATCACTCATGGAAGCAATAGTAGACGAACCGGACCAAATACCGCGTCGGTTGCCTACCCGCGTCACGTATTGGAACTGAGCATCGTATAAAGGAATGGTCGCAGAACTTGTGGCGACATATGGAAGCGTGTTAATTACAAATCCATTCATCTTCAATGCAGGTAGTGCGGTTGCCACTCCCGGGAGCGGATCCCGCGCGGACACGGGTGCATTGCCAAGAAGTCGCAACGTCTGGCGAAGCGAATCTGGGAACTGGGTAAGACTGTTCAGCGGCAGTAACAATGTGGCCGCGTTGGTTGCAATCTCATCAGGATCGACAGGAAGTTGAATAGGAGAATGCACCATCATTTTGCCGCCATTCTCAAAAAATGGCTCGAGCACGGGAGCCGCAAATGGTAAATTGTTGCCCACTATCTGATCCGTCGTTGCAGAGGCGACCCAGTAAATGTAGTCGTATCCCCTAAAGAAACGATCGAGTGCGGGTTGAGCCGTAGGAGGCAGGAGCCCAGAACGAGGGAAGTTTCCTGATGAACCCGTCGTATATGGTGTCGTGATATCCCAAATGTCGATAGGCGTGCCAGCTGGCAGATACTCATTAAGAAGGTTCAGGTGGAAAGTGGAGACCACTGGGTGCGTCGCTCTCCGGAAGTCGTTCACATAGAGCACGTTGCTTGTTTTTCCCTTAACGAACCAGGAATACTCAATCCGGACGGAGGTCGTGTCGGTTTGGTCGGCGGCGCGAACATAAAGCGTATTCATTTCTCCGATTCGGACACCTGGCACGGATATCCCAGTCTGCTCGAATCCTCTGCCGAGGAACACCTCTGCGTCCACGATCTCCCCGGAGGCTCCAGGATTAGTCTGGGGCAAGACAAAGGTGGCAAAGCTAATTTCAGGTGGCAAAGCCACAAAGTTCAGCGAATCATTGAAACTAACGTCAATGCGCTCAAGGTTGGCATTTCCATCGGGGTCTTCGGCTACCCAGCCAATGGACATGACATTAAAAGTAGTATCCGGCGGTAAGTCAAAAGGACTTAGCCGTATATCAGGAGGAGAGTTTTGGATTGGGTAAATCGTACGCGCGGGCGTCGGATCAGCTAATCCATCGTCATCCACGGCCCTCACCTCAAAGACCACATCCGAAATACGATCGCCCTGTCGGATGGGAAGAAGAAAAAGAGAGTCTGTTGTTTCAGTAAAAGACCAGGCTACGCCTTCAATGTCACCCATTTGATCCAGAAAACGAACTTCATAACCCTTGACAAACCCATCCGGGTCGTCTCCGGTCCATGTAATTCGGACTGTACTCACCAATCGATCATCCTCTGACAAATTGTCCAACAGCGAATCATCTCGAACACTCAATTGGGTATCGGGTGGTCGATTATCAAACGCCTCGCCAGAGATGCCAGAATCACAGGCGACAGCCAGCAATACGAGCAGGACGAGAAGGATAATTAGGTTTGGTTTTAAGAGCATTTATAGAGTGAAATCGGCGCTTTCTATACTAGGATCCGACGCGTTTGTTGGGGAGCGGGATACCCCGCTCCCCAACAAAGTGAGTCGGAAAAACTCAAAGGCTAGAACAACCTTACTTCATGAGAAGCATGGTTCGAGTTTGAACGGCTGATCCGTTCGCAATACGGTACACATAGACGCCGCTTGTAAGATCTGAAGCATCAAACGTAACGGTGTGAGTACCGGCCGCAATCTGTCCATTTACCAGTGTAGCGACATTACGTCCCAACACATCGTACACCGTCAGTGTGACATTCGACGTAGCCGCCAAGTCATACTGGATGCTTGTGGTTGGGTTGAATGGGTTTGGATAGTTTTG
>DKOG01000243.1 GCA_002469915.1 Bacteroidetes bacterium UBA7368 | reverse complement strand
TTTTGATAAAGTGTCTGCTCAGACGTTGGTACCGACCTTATTCGACCTGATCGCGCCCAGTTCGGAGGCTATCGAGTATAAAGATCCAGCTCAATACTCGATGTTGGTAACACAAAGCAAGTTTGAAGATCGGCAAGGTATTTTTGTGTTTACGATGGAAGCCCTAAAGCCAACGATCTATAACCTGATCCCTACCTATTTCGAGTTCATATTTGAGGGTGAGGACATTGAGGATATCGATTCTATCGAGTGGACCACCGAGGATTTTGAAGGGTTGCTGATCTTTAGCTCTCAGCCCATATTCGAAGGCAATTACGAAGTATTTCCAGACGAGACACTTCGTGTTAAACTTCCTTGGTTCGCGGTTCCATTTTTTGGCCCCCTCAAGGTGACAATGAGCGCTATAGACGACAATCTTTTTGATTTCCAACGCTATCAGCTTGTGCAACAGGGAGGGTCCACATTATCTCCGGGAGAAATCCCAAACGTAGTTGATAACGTGGAAAATGGAAGGGGCATATTTGGCTCGATGGCTCAGGTATCTCACACGGTAGAAATACTGCGAAACGACCGCTAGAAGCTGCGTCAGATTCCCAGTTTGAGACGAAATCCTTATTGGCACAGGATTTGAGTTAATAGTCGTAAAATCAGGTCAAATTAGGCGGAAAGGGCATATTGTGCTTTCTGCATCGACTATATGCGGCTAATACGTCCAGTACATGCTCTTCGAAAGTCTCTTCAGTTAACGCTGATGGTACTGATGCTGTGTGCAGTCGTGAGTCCTGTGTTCTCGCAAAATATCACGTTGAAGACGCCCCTCGTCGAACGCGGAAATGCGGAGCTTACCACCATCATGTTCAGGTCGAATGACTTGGTTCAGATCCGTTGGGAGGAGCCGCTTGCTGGTTTGAAGCTCAAGATTGGAGACGTACCTGGCATTTACGGACTGTATTCGGTCCAAATGCGGGGAGATACGAGTTCTTCTTTTCGTCCATCTGTAGTGGGTATTCCGGTCGGCGTGTACTACGGTGTTCTTACCAGTTCTGATGCGGACACCTTTACCGAGATTCAGCTTGAGGCTTCTTCAAACCCAGCTACTCGGTACTCGAAAGACTTTATGTTCATCGTGGAGTCAGAAGAGTCGCCTACCATCTTAGCGCCCACTGGTACTATTGAAGAACGCGTGCCCACGTTTGAGTGGGAAAGTATTCCTGGTGTGGTTTCCTATGCCGTCGTCGTTTCAAGTACGCCATTTTCGATTAGTCCAGAGTCGGGAGGAAATCTTACGATCGACGGTCTCAATCCAGTTTGGATGCATCTGACCACGCAGACTTCAGCCCTTTATGGTGAACGTTTCGAGTCAGATCCGCTCATTCAGTTCGATCCACTTCCGCTCGTCTTAGGAAGCACGTACTACTACACCGTTCTCAATTCCTACAGTAAGACTGATTTAGGCTTCCTGAGCTCAGTTACAAGTAGTATCGCATCGTTTACCCTTGGGGATGCCGCGTCTTTGGCAAGTGCTGATTTGTCCTATCCCGTTGGTATTGAGCGGATCACAGAGCGACCTGACATCGAATTTGAATGGGAAAACGTTGAAAATGCGCTTTCCTATGACCTGTCCATTTTTGAACGAATTAGCGATAGCGGATGGGTATCGGATGTCATGGTGTATTCTAGTAATACGCCGAATGAATTTCTGACCGTTCCTGCTTCGGAAGTATTCAGAAGCGGGGACTATCGCTGGTTTGTAATTGCAAATGATCGCGAAGGAGCCGGTAGTACCAGTGTATTTGGCGAATTCTCCTACTTTACGAATATGGGTGAATTCACATTCAAAACCATGTCTGCTAATGATGGATCTGACATCATTGGAGTTACTGTTCGAGCCCGTTCCACGGATGGTGGTTACAACCCTCCTGCAAACTGGATCAACCCAGATGGGGCTACTTATACAGATAGCTTAACGGTCGGGAATTATGAGTTTAAAGCCTCCAAGAGCGGATTTGCTGAAATCACCACTCCGGTTGTTATTCAGGCTGGTTCGGCGGCTCAAGTAGAATTGAACTTGGTGCCTTTACCCTCCAGGATTAATGGTCAGGTCATCGATGGCGATGGAGTTCCGGTAAATGACGCGACGGTCAACTTTGTTGATGTCGTTACTGGTCTAGAGTATGAAGCGAGAACCAATTTCCAGGGCATCTTTTCTATTGATCTAACCATGGGCACATTCCGGATTGGGGCTTCCAAGGCGGGATTTCGCAGTTCGTCAACGATTACACTTTCTGTTGCAGAGCAACAAATTTTATCCATACCGACTCCATTCGTCATTCTGAATGATAACGTTGTTATTTCAGGACGTATAACGAATCAGGATGGAATCGCAGTCTCTCAGGCTGAAATCAAGGCAACCAAAGGAAATGAATCCATAAGTACGGTAACCGATGGTGAAGGACTGTGGTCTCTAGCCCTCAGTGAAGGGATTTGGAGCCTTTCTATCTCCAAAGAGGGGTTCCTTGCACCGATGCCGAGAGAGCTTGCTTTGTTTGCTGGAGACGATATATCAGACGTTGATTTCGTACTCATTCAACAAGCCTCTCGGATTGAGGGCCTCATTCAAGGAGTCCGAACCTTACCCGATGGACGAATCGAACGTGTTCCAATAGCGGATGCTGAAATCATTGCTTATCCCTTGTCCGGTGGCCTTCAATGGGGCCAACCGGTCGTTATAGGATTGGACAACACGTTTTCCCAAGACTTGGAAGATGTGCTAGGAGGCCTGATTCCTACTTCATTGTCCGTTGGTCGGGCCTATACCTTATTTGACCGATTAGAAGTCGGGGTCCATGTTATGGGAGTGCCCGATCTGTTGATGCGGTTTTCTTTGGGCTTCAACGTCTACTAAATACCACGTCTATTACAAGCGACGTCTTTTAACGTCGTGATGGGACCTATCGACTTCAGTCGCCTATCAGGCCGATAGCTTGAGCGCCAAACCGATCGCCGAGTTCACGACAGAGCAGTTCGAGGTAAGCGCGATCCGTCTGGTCGAAATTTGCTGCTAAGTCGGAATCCACGTCTAGAACAGCCACGACGTGACCGTTCGATAGGACGGGCACAACAATCTCAGATATGGTAGAAGTGGAGCACGCAATATGTCCGGGGAACGACGTTACATCGTCAACAAGCTGGGTTTCTCCTGTAGTCGCTGCCTTTCCACACACGCCTTTTTCAAATGGAATATCCAAGCATCCATGTCCACCTTGGTAGGGGCCTATCTGTAAATGAGATGGGCGGACGGTGCGATAAAAGCCCGTCCAATGGAATGAATCAAATGCATGATGTAATTCGCAGGAAACGGTAGCCATAGCTGCCGTCCAGTCACAAGGGCCCTCTAACAGGGCTCGAATCCGGTCTAGAACCGCGTCGTACTCGTTTGCTTTATTGTTCATTATTAAGGGCCCGATTCAGCGTTGGACTAAACATAGGAATGAGGTTTCGGATTCGAAGCAAGTAGAACGAATTTTTATGATTTGGTCGTACTCTTAAGGTGTGCAACCCAAACGAGGGAAGCGGTTGCTAGAATATTAAAGACATGGAATAAGATTGATGGAAACGGTATTTGTTACAGCTGACGAAGCAGTAGAACGAATCTCGATATCTCTTCAGGCACATTTTCCAGAAACGGTGTTTGCCGTTCGATTGGAAGATCCTGTCACTGAGCGCGAGGATATTTGTGGGATTGATGTGATTTGGGTAGATGGTCCGGACCGTGATCAAGTTGAAGACCTTTTAGACGGGTTTCAAGGCGTGAGTTGGGACCCGAAATCTGGAAATCTCCTATCTCGAATGCATCACGCGGTAAATGCTCAGGGAGAATTGGTTCGGGTCGTTTACAACATCGACTACATTTTTTGTGATGGGCCGGTTGAGGCGTTCACTCAGAACTAAGCATTAATTTAGTAGGCACTGCATTACGGCCACGTCGATCCATTTTTGATCGACGTGGCCGATTTCTTTTTGTATACCGACTAGACTAAAACCACACGTCTTGTGTAAGGCAATACTTATTTCGTTTGCCGCCCAGATGCGAACAATAATGTGATGGAAGCCCAACTCTCGGGCGGTAGCATGAAGAGCGAGTTGCATTTTTTCCCCCAAACCCTTCCCGCGGAATTGAGAATCGATGAACAGGGAGGTCTCGCATGTTAGGCGATATCCTGGTCGCTCACTGTACATTTTGACGATACCCCAGCCGCATACACGATCGGTTGCATCGGTAATAACACGTATAGACTCGCGAGGAGCCAGCGTATCTAGCTTGTGACTCATTTCTTTCGCTGAAACCGGATCTAACAGCATGGTAGCATTGCGCTCCAGAATGGCTGCGGAGTAAATGCGCGCAATGTCCTCCGTGTCGAGATGCACGGCAGGGCGAATCGAAAAATCGTCAGAGTGGGTCATCTACCAGAAAGGACGGACTGGATGGAAGCTTCGGCATCGATCAGTTTACCAATTCTCGCTGAATCCTTCACGTTTTTTCCAGTGCGGCTCAAAATATTGTAGACGGCGTCTTCTGTGATGTCTGGATTGAGAGCACGCATGATACCGACCAGTCCCGCTACCAGAGGGGTGGACATGGACGTACCACTCATTGGGACGTAGCCTCCACCTGTTTTGAGAGACAACATGTTCACACCGGGAGCGGTGATCGGGCGTGACAAACTCATATTAGTGTTAGAAAAAGACGCTTTTTCTAACTTCTCGTCCACTGCGGATACCACAATTACACCTTCCACATTTGAAGGCATGTGATCTGCCGCATCTTCGTTCGCGTTTCCAGCCGATGCCAAAACAATAGTATTATTTCGGCGCGCGAACCCGATAGCATCGCGAATGACTTTAGGGGTATCTGCTTTAGCACCAAGACTCATTGAAATCACATCGGCATCATCTCTAGTTGCATCTAAGATGGCTTGAGAGATCATTTCAATCGTTCCTATTCCTGACTCATTGAGTGCTTGATAGGATGAGATTTCAACAAAGCGACCTTCCCAGTTTAGCGAAGCGATGCCAATACCATTGTTTGTTACGGCGCCGGCAAGGCCTGCACAGTGACTACCATGGCCATGGGGATCAGCGGTTGCCGGGCTTGCAGCGAACGTTCCGGCGACGTCTTCATGCCCAGCATCCACACCGGTATCCAAAATAGCCACGCGAGCCTTGCGCTCAGGGCTCAGATCCTTTAAGAGAGCATGAGCTTGATGCCCTTGAATAGCATCCAGCCCCCATTGGTTAGCAACAAGTGGATCATCCTCTAAAACGTCGTGCCTTTGGTCTCGATCTGAGGAAGCAGCGATTGGATCTTGCAAGGAAACGTCAAAATTGAGCTCGACATGGTCGACATTTTCTCCGTCTTCTTTCAAAGCATCGATCAGAGAGGCTAATCGGGAGGCTGAAACGCTCACGATATATACCTGAGCCAAATCTTGATCCATATTCAGATCGAATGCAGGAAATGCTTTTTCGGTCGTTGCGCCGTGCTCGGTGAGCGTTTGATGTAGTTCTGAGATGCTATCATCCGGTCCTAGTTCTACGAGAAGTGTTTGCGGTGTGTTGAGGGTGCGATCACTGGTGACCTGCATCCAACCAAATAAGACGACTGCTACGAGTAGTGCGATGGATCCGAAGTAGAAAAATGGCCGAGCCTGTTTTCTGTGCCTCGAAAGCAGTCCCGCTAGTACAAAAAAGCCAACTCCAATTTCGGCTGAAATAGCGGCAGTTGCCGTCAGCACTCTGGTATAAGCTTGCGTGTGTAGATAAAGTGCGCAGGCCATTAAAAGAAAGCCACTCAGGGTATACAACGCTCCCTTTGATTCTCGGGTCGCGCCCAATCCGATGAGTAAAAATGCACCAACCGTAGCTATACCTGAAGTAAACATGATGATTCCGGTCAAATAGGGAGCATTCAGCTCAGTTTCTGGATAGATATGATTTTTATGTGCTGTCCCCACATGGAAACCCCGATTACCGTGACCTCCCTGGCTTCAATCTGGACGGACAGCCCGTGTTGTTGAAACTCACTTGATAAGGGGTTGAGCGGAACGAAGTGTTTATTGTCTTGATCGACAACTCCCCAAAAGCCGCCTTCAAGGTCTACTCGAGTAATTTGTCCGGTGATGGTCACGTCTTGATTGGAAGCCATAATGTCTAAATAGAATAGAGTTATGTTGGGCTACGAGAGGGGAAACTCAGGGTTTCATTTTTATGGTCTACTCCTTTATGCCAAATCCTGTAGAATCACTCAGAACGGAGTGCATCATGTAGAGTAGACTACGTACTTTGTCTTCCTGCCCACTAACTCAGCATCAGTGCCGAACGACCTTGAGTATTATTCCTGAAACATCGATCGAAGAAGTCCGCAGTTCGACGGATATCGTGGATGTAGTGGGGGAGTATGTTCAACTCAAAAAGCGTAGCTCAAATTTCGTAGGACTGTGTCCTTTCCACAACGAAAAGACGCCCTCGTTCAATGTGAACCCACGGATGGGGATCTTTAAGTGTTTTGGGTGTGGGGAAGGTGGAGATGTATTCAGTTTTGTATCCCGAATGGAATCTCTCAGTTTTCCAGAGGCTGTCCGGGTACTCGCAGAACGGGTAGGTATCGTACTTCCAGAAGAAGAAGTACCTGGTGATGATGCCTCTGAAAGTGAATCCATTTACCATGCCTTACGATTTGCAGGTCGCTTTTTTCACGATGCTCTGTTAAAGGATAAAGAGGCTCAAGTTGCTCGTGATTACCTGAAAAAGAGAGGATTTTCGTCCGAATCCATCCAGAAATTTGGTGTTGGATACGCTCCTGATTCATGGGACGCCTTACTCGAGACCGCTCGAAAAACGCATCTTGAAGACGATATTTTGGAAGGAGCAGGTCTCATCATTCCCCGGAAGGAAAGAACAGGGTTCTATGATCGATATCGGCATCGATTAATGTTTCCCATTTTTTCCCATGTCGGAAAGGTCATTGGTTTCGGTGGCAGAATTCTGAGGGAAGATGACGAACCCAAATACATCAACTCTCCAGAAACTAAAGTCTACACCAAAAGCCGGGTTCTGTACGGATTGTATCAAGGGAAAAACGCGATCCGGGGCAAGAAAGAAGCCATAATGGTAGAAGGCTATACGGATGTGGTATCTCTGCATCAGGCTGGAGTAGAACATGTGGTTGCCTCCTCAGGAACGGCTCTCACGCGTGAACAGATCAGTATGCTTGGGAGATATGCGGAAGTCATTGTACTCCTGTATGATGCAGATTCGGCAGGTCTCCGCGCGGCTTTGCGTGCTATTGATCTCATTTTGGAGGAGGGACTAATTCCCTATGCCGTTCAATTGCCCGAAGGCGAAGATCCGGATTCTTATGTGAGAGAAAACGGTGGACCGGCTTTCGAAACCTTTCTGAAGCAGGAACGCCAGAATTTCATCGAATTCGTACTCACTAACGCAACCGCTTCAGGGAAAGGCAATACCCCCGAGGGGATGGCAGCTGTTCAGCGGACTATTTTGCAATCCATTGCACGGATCAAAGACCCTCTAAATAGAGAAGCGTATCTACGTTCTGCCGCAAAAAGCTTAGATATTCCTGACATGCAGCTCCGCCCCATTCTAGAGGAATATGTTCGTGGCAAAGGAAAGCGGCGACCGGCGAGGCGCGAACCGGAATACGAGCGTGCGACAGCAGATGGGGCCCAGGCTCATGATCTACCTGAAATTGAAATAGCATTGGTACCCGCCGAGAAAAAATTATTGCGCATCATGTTGGGGGAAGGGCCTTCCATGATCGAGTGGATTATGAGTAGCATGTCCTTGAATGACTTTTCAAAAGGCGCATGCAGATCCATGGCAGAAGAACTGGTTCGTCAGTATGAGGCTGACCTCTTTGATCGGCAGGCATTTTTCGGCCCAACTGTTTCAGGAGCTGTTCAATCCCTCGCGGCCGAGATTATGACGGAGCAGGACGAGCCATCAGAAAACTGGATACGAAAAAAGCAGATTCCAGTGCCTCGGTTAGATGAAAACTCGAATGAGGCCGCTGCCAGCGCCATGGTGTACCTGAAACTGGTTCGTATTGATGAACAAATGCAGAACGTTCTCAACCAGATGAAACGTGCTGAGCAGACTGGCGGAGATCTAGCTGGGGTCCAGCAAAAGCATAAGCAGTTAATAGAATTTCGAAAGGCCGTTAAGGAGCGAAAATTCATAGCTGACGTATAAACGATTCATGGCCTTGAAATCTGATAGTGATCTCTGAAATGAGCGAGTTGAAAGTGAAGAAGGAAGAACGGGTTAACGACCTTGAGCAAGATGAGCGATCTGCTATGGGGCGTAAGATTGATTTACTAGATGTAGTGCCACGTGCCACGCAACCGCGAGCATTTCCGGAGCAGACTTCGCTTGACGACCCTCGACTTTTCTTTAATCGAGAGTTAAGCTGGTTGGACTTCAATTGGCGGGTCGTACATCAGGCACATGATGAGCGCGTACCGTTGTTGGATCGGGTCCGATTCATTTCTATTGCGGTAGGAAACTTGGACGAGTTTTTCCGCAAGAGAGTAGGAGGGCTGAAACGACAGGTTGCTGCCGGTGTGCAGACGCCATCGCCGGATGGAAGAAAGGCTGCCGAACAGCTCGCATTTTCGAGACCAGCAGTGCTAGAAATGGCCTCAAACCTATCTGATGCCTGGGAAAACGTGCTTAAACCCCGATTAGCATCAGACATATCGATCAAGATTCTAAGTTATGAAGACTTGAATCGAGGTCAGAAAGATAGCTTACATAGCTACTTTATGAGCAAGGTGTTCCCCATTCTAACGCCCCTTGCTGTAGATCCCGGACACCCTTTTCCGTTCATTTCAAACCTCAGTCTTTCGCTGGCTGTGCTGCTCAAGCATCCAGAGCGCGAAACAGAACATTTTGCACGAATTAAGGTGCCTATTTCCGATGGTCGTTGGATCTCTCTCGAAGACGGAACAGGATTTGTCCCCATTGAACAAATTATTGCTCACAATGCATCCGAGCTTTTTCGCGGTATGGAAGTAACGGGCGTCTACCCGTTTCGAATTACTAGGAATGCAGATTTGAAGCGTGATGAAGAAGTTGCTGATGATTTGATTGCGTTGATTTCTGAAGAGTTGCGAGAGCGCAGGTTTGCTCCGATTGTGCGCCTGGAAGTCCAGTGTGGAATACCAGAGGAAATCAAAGAACTCCTGACTCGTGAGTTAAGTCTGGACCCAACGGATGTCTATGAATGGGATGGAGACCTAGATCTTGTTTCGGTCACCCAGTTCGCCAATATGAACTTTCCCGAGTTTCAAACTTCCTTTTGGGACCCGGTCGTTCCGAAATGTCTCTTGCACGAAGGAGAGGCCAAGGATCGCGAAAATATTTTTGAAATACTCCGAAAGGGAGATGTACTTGTCCATCATCCGTACGAGTCATTTGCTGCTTCTGTTTTACGTTTCATTGATGAGGCTGCGCACGATCCAGACGTTATTGCGATTAAGCAGACGTTGTATCGAACAAGTGATGAGTCCCCGGTTGTAAAGGCACTGCTCAGAGCGGCTGAAAAAGGGAAGCAAGTCGCTGTGTTGGTCGAAGTGAAAGCTCGCTTTGACGAGAAAAACAATATTGAATGGGGCGCTAAGCTAGAGCAACACGGTGTGCATGTGACGTACGGTCTAGTTGGACTGAAAACCCATGCAAAAACGACGTTGGTGGTCCGGTCTGAAAAAGGTGAGCTTAAAACATACTGTCATATTGGAACGGGTAATTATCACCCGTCCACAGCCAAATTATATACTGATTTCGGTTTATTGACCGCCTCGGCCGACTTGGGTCACGATTTGGTGAATCTGTTTCATTATCTGACTGGCTACGCTCCTGAACAGCATTACCGGAAGTTGCTGGTAGCACCCAAGGAAATGCGTAAGACGTTCATTGAGTTGATTCAGAACGAGGTTCGTATCCAAGAGCAATCGGGCAACGGACGTATTGTTGCCAAAATGAACGCGCTAGATGATATCTCTATTATAAAAGAATTGTACAAGGCATCTGAAGCTGGCGTACAGATTGAATTGCATATTCGGGGGCATTGTCGATTACGTCCAGGTCTCTTACGATTCAGTGAAAACATTACGGTTATCAGCGTAATAGGCCGGTTCTTGGAGCATAGTCGAATTTATTATTTTGGAAATGATGGGTCGCCGCGGGTGTTCATGGGTAGCGCAGACTGGCAACGTCGCAATCTGGAAGACCGCGTTGAAGTGATTGTAGAAATAGAGCAGCAAGCGCTAAAAGATCGAATGATCCGCACGCTTGAGTTCACATCAGCAGACACGGCTTCTGCTTGGGAATTGGGTGCCGATGGCACGTACCGATTGCGTAAAGCGGTGGATTCCAACGGTATTTATGGTGTGCAGCAATTGCTCATGGAACGAGCTCGGCAGCGTTCAGACCGGGAAGATCAGCCGTGGGATCTGTAATGATGCCCCCTCTTCATTCTAGGCTGTTAGAGACCTCATTTCAAGGGTCTGCACAGGTGCATGATCTCATAGAAAAGCCAAGTGTGGGCATTCATGCCCGAAGAGAGTCTGTTGTTGTGACGGCGGATCGTGGGTTCTCTGGTGACCATGCGCAAAAAGATTGGTGGAAAGGGGCCCGTGTTCCGGGAAGAGAGGTTACTGCGATTTCTTTGGAAGTGGCTACCACGTTGAATGTCGATCCATGCATCATTGGAGATAATCTCATTACCACCGGAATTGATCTCAAGTCTCTTAATCCAGGGGATGAGTTGCACATTGGTAGCGTACGCTTGAAGCGAAGCGAAAAAGACCACCGTCCGTGCGAGACGTTCGCGCGCCGCGTGTCTCAAGAAGCGATGCTAGCCGTGCGCGAAACAGGCACACGCGGCGCGCTTTTTTATGTAGTTGCCGGTGGTTCATTATCTGTCGGAGACTCAATAACAGTGGTGCGCGAATGAGAACGCCAATTTTCTTATCAAGGCATGTTTTTTTGGTGCTAATTGTCAGTCTCGTTTCGGTTTTGGGAACGGGCTGTTCTGAAGACCCTGCTCTGGCCACCGGAATCGACGTTTACTCGAAATACTGCGTGACGTGTCATCAGGCTGATGGGGCCGGGATTCCTGGCGCTTTTCCAACCTTACAAGACACTGAGTGGGTTAACGGAGATAAGGGACGTTTAATTCGACTTGTGCTTCGTGGAATGCAGGGCCCAATAGAAGTAAAAGGAGAGTCATTCAGTAATGTGATGATCCCTCACGACTTCCTTTCAGATGTGCAGGTGGCCGCCGTAATAACCTTTGTTCGGCAAGGTTTTTCGAACAATTCAGATGAGGTTACTGAAGATGAAGTAATGCGAGTCAGGAGTAGTTTGACAGGGAAGGGCCTCTTTATGGCCTCAGAGTTGAAGTTTAGAACCGGTATTCCTGAATTAGAAGTAGAAACAGAGTAAGGCTCGTCTTACTTAATGACTTCCAGATCAGTCCACTTCGTTATCTGATCGTCCGAATATCCAAGCATCGTTTTTAATACCGTTCGGGTATGCTTCGCGAAAGAAGGTGGTGGACTGAGCTTGGATGATGTACCCTTCATAAAGCTGTTTTCTTCATTCGGCCACACGATACACTCGCTCACTCCCTGGGCTTGGCCTTCCTCATCGCGCAGCACTACGTGTTCAGGAGTAACGTCAAACACTTCATCCATGGCATGAACCGCCCCCGATGGTACACCCTTGTTATTTAGTGTCTTGAGTAGGGAGGCGCGATTAAAGCTGGCTATTGCTTTGCCTAGCACACCATTCAATGTATGTCTGTTCTGAACCCGATCGGTGTTGGTCTTGAATCGGATATCATGGGCCACCTCATCCAACCCGAGGACCGCACACAATTGAGCAAATTGTCGGTCAGTACCCACACCTAAAACGAGTTGCTGTCCCTCTTGGGCTTCATAGACGGATCCGTATGGCGCAATATTGGGGTGCTCGGATCCGATACGATCGGGAATGATACCAGCTACCAACCAATTGGTAGCTTGATTGGCCATCGCACTTACGGCCGCATCAAACAGGCTGACCGTTACAGATGCGCCCTTTCCTGTTTTGAGCTTGTTATAGAGTGCGATCAGAATAGCCTGCTTAAGTTGATGTCCCGCGAGGATATCCATCAACGCTACAGGCATTTTTGTGGGCGCACCGCCTTCTGATTTAGGCGCACCATTAATGTGGTAATACCCAGACTCTGCCTGAATGATGGCATCATAACCTGGGCGATTGGAATCAGGCGCATATCCGACAATCGATCCACATATAATGTCGGGTTTAATCGCCTTGAGAGAGGCATAATCTGCATTCAGGGATTTGGCTACCCTTGGAACGTAATTACTAATCACGACATCAGTTTTGGCAACCAATTCGCTGAAGATCGCTTGGCCCTCCACCGATACGAGGTTGACCGCAATGGATTCCTTTCCCCAATTACATGCGTGGAAATATGACGAGAGTTGGTCTCCCTCTTCACCCGGCATCTTCCAAGTTCGGGTGACATCTCCGTTAGTTGTCGTGTTTTCCAGCTTGATCACGCGCGCACCCAGTTCGGCGAAAAACTGACCAACACTTGGACCGGCCAAGACGCCAGCCAACTCTAGAACGATAACATCGGAAAAAATGCCGTCCATTTTGAGCCTCAAACTTGAAAAATGGTGTGGCTTACGCTCCCGGTATACCCGGCTCAGTCATATGGCGCACGTCCAGGACTTCGTTCAGGGTATCTGCATCCATGATTCCCATTTCGAGCACTACATCGCGAACCGATTTCTTTTCTGCAGCAGACTTTTTTGCGACCTTCGAAGCCATGTCGTATCCGATGGTACGGTTTAATGCTGTGGCAATCGAGGGATTCAATTCGAGTAGTTCACGACACCGATCCCGATCGGCTTTAATGCCTGTGAGACAATTGTCGCGGAATGCGTTCATGGCTCCAGAAAGAATAGTAATGCTTTCGAGCATTGCATGAGTCATGACCGGCATCATGACATTTAATTCAAAGTTTCCATGTTGACCACCAGTCGTGACCGTGACATGATTTCCCATCACACGAGCGCACACCATCATGGTAGCCTCGCTCATCACTGGGTTTACCTTACCAGGCATGATCGATGATCCTGGCTGAATGGCAGGAAGCTGAATTTCGGAAAGGCCCGAGGTAGGGCCGGAAGACAAGTGGCGGATATCGTTAACGATTTTCATCAAGGCCACCGCAAGGGTGTTTAACGTACCAGATGCTTGCACAAATGCAT